>JBLHLE010000316.1:0-7395 GCA_047620805.1 Pirellulaceae bacterium | reverse complement strand
TGTGCGGCAGTTTCTATCTTCACAAAATTCTCCGGAAGTGGATTGAGCTGTCTTTGGTGGAGACATGATGGTTGTTATGCGGTTTCCGCACAGCCTATGTTACTCCAAGAGACTGAGAGAAACACGGCACGGAGAGCGACTTTGTGGCTGAAATCTCACTGGAAGTAGCGGGTTTGAAAAGGTGATTCTGTCGGGGTGATTCTGTCGGGGTGATTCTGTCGGGGTGATTCTGTCGACGTGAATCGTTTTCGAACGAAATATGGCGTCCCAAGTGTATGTCTTCCGCTTGGGGAGGTATAAAGGCGACGTATTAAAGGGTTCGCAACTGCCTAAACAATTCCACGCAATCGAAAGGTGACTCGCAATGGTTGACCCACGACCACTTCAGGGGCAAGTTATTTGGATCACTGGTTCTTCCCGAGGGTTGGGGCGTGCTATGGCCGAGCAGTTGTGCGAGATGGGTGCCAGCGTCGCGATTCACGGGACTAGCAACGACAGTCCGCGGAAATTCGACGAAGGTGGCACGATGGAGGAGCTGGCCGAGCAGCTATCGGAACAGTACGACGTTGAAACTTTGGCGACTTGGTGTGACGTGACCGACGAGGCTGCGGTTCAACGCACGGTTGGCGAAGTCCGCGACCGTTGGGGGCGGATCGACACCCTGGTTTGTTGTGCCGGTGGAGATATCGGCGCTGGCGGAACTAGTGCCGGCCAAGGCGGGCGGCCCGCAGCGGACGATTGTCTGAATATCTCTTTGGCCGACGCGGAAAGTGTAATGGATCGAAATTGGCTCAGCGTATTCTATTGCTGTCGCGCCGTCGCGCCCGAGATGATCGCTCGCAAGGCTGGGCGAATTGTCACCATCGGAAGTATTGCCGGTTGCTATGGCCGAGAACTGGGGGCGATCTACAGTGTCTCCAAGGCTGCTGTGCACGAATATACGAGGTGTCTGGCCGAGCAACTGCGGCGGCATAACATCGCTGTTAACTGCGTCGCGCCCGGCGGGACTGTGACCGAACGCTTCCTGCGGATTCACGAAGTTGACCAAGACAAGTTAGTGCAGGCTGGAACACTCGAGCGTTATGGTCGGCCCGGCGAAGTCGCATCCGTAGTCGGATTTCTGTGTTCGCCGGCCGCCGGATTTATCAGTGGACAGGTCATCCGAGTTGATGGCGGCGGCCAGACGTTTCCCTGTTGAGAACAAGCGTACGATTACCGCTGACTACTTTGAGTCCTTGGTTTTCACGAGCCGAATCCCGTTGGGACTCAAAGCGGTGTAATTGCCGTTGCTGCCCGTCAAAAAGAGTTTGACGACTTGCCCTTTCTTGGGGATCAACTCCTGACCGGACGGGCCAGCCCAATCTTTTCCGCGCTGCTTCATTTGCCAAGCCTTGGCGAAAATGATTTGATTCGCGGCGATCGCGTCTCCCTTTTCGACTCCGCTGATCGCCACTTCGACGGCATAGAGCGTGTCGACGTGTTTGTTGTCGAGCACTTTTTCCGTCGTGTAAATGTTTTGGACGGTGGCGGTTACGATGTGATTGGCTTCTTTCTGAAGCTCAGCGGGAGCAAGCAATGGAACTTCGCCTTGGACTGGGCAGGCTAGCAATGTAGCCGCAACGATCAGGACGGGCAGGAATAAACGTATTTTCGATTCTCCAGTACGAATGTTTCTAGCTAGATATTCTAGTTGTAGTTGGGACATTATGCAGTCGTTAACCGAAAAACTGCCACAAGCTCGCACGGTGCAGCTGGGATATTACAAGAACCGATGTAGTTGGTCTGATATAACAACTATTTATGGGCCTAGTTACACTCGGGAAAGCTGCCAGTCAACAACCATTGATAAAGAGACATGTACCCATGACTATCCGATCTTCATTCTTCGCGTTGTGTGTGATCTTGCTTTTGCATTCTTTAGTACTGCCGGAATTCGCAACGGCTAGTGACGATTTGCTGCGGGCGGTTTCGTTGTACGCTTCGTTCGACGACAAACTCGAGGCGGATTTCGGTGGCGGAGAACTGTCGCTCCGAACGCGTAGCGATCACCCAACGAAGAAAGGAGAATACGTTTTCCAAGACGGTTACGATTCAAATGTATTCCGATTGGCCAGCGACAGCGGCGTTGCCGGTGGGGCCTTAAGGGCTGTCGATATTCTCCCGCGACGTGGCCGGCTCTTTTACCCTGCGGCCAAGAATCTTGCGTTCAATCGCAACGGTTGGTCAGGTGCCGTTTCCATGTGGCTCAACACCGACCCGAACACGATTTTCAAATCCCCTTATTGTGATCCCGTGCAGATTACGCAGAAGGGTGCGCACGACGGCGGCATTTGGCTTGATTTCCCCGACGTCAAACCGCGCGACATGCGAATGGGAATCTATCACGCTTTGCAGGACGGTGAAAAAGCAGTTAAGGAATTGGATCCGAAAGCGCCGTTAGTTCACCTCCGTCGCGTACCGTTTAAAGTCGGGCAATGGCATCACGTTGTGATTTCCTGGAGTAACTTCGACTCTAGCAAAGGGGACGCTTTGGCACAGCTCTTCGTCGACGGACGACTGATCGGTGAAATGAAGGACCGAGAGATTGCGATGAACTGGGAAATTGAAAAGACGGGAATCTACATCGCAGTTAGCTACATCGGCCATTTTGACGAGCTGGCCGTTTTTAACCGAGCTCTTACGGCAAACGAGATTTCCAAACTCCACGCCGAGCCTGATTGGCTCAACAAACGTAAGCATTCACTTGCCGCTGACCCTAAGTGACAACCCGCCTATTCCTTGATGGCCGATACGATTTCCAGGATCTTCTGCTCGCGAAACTGCAACATATTGCCCTGGAAATCTATCGCTTTCCGATAGATCCAAATTCCAATGGGAAGCTGAATAAGCGATGTGACCAAGTAGATGGGAATCTGAAATTCGAAAAAGTAATTGCTGGCCACTTCAGCACCGCAGGATACCATCGCTGGAAGCAACAATACTGGAGAAACGAACATGCCCACCATTTGAATCAAGATGTTCATAAATTTTGGCGCGACTGGCTTGGCCGAACCAACGGCCATGGCCACAGGAGCCATGATGGAAACTATGTTACCAATCAACATGAACATCAGCATGATCGGTACCAGTTGCAAGCAAGTGGCCAACAAATGCGTCAGTTGAACTTTCAGCAAGATCTGAACGATGACCACCAACAGTAGCGACAGGGAAAGTATCACTGGCAGGACCGCCATGTTCTTGCCGAGCAAAATGTCACGGCGTTCCACGGGCGACAGGACGTACGCTTTAAACCCTTGTCGTTCCGTTCCGAAAATGTTGAGTAGTAGTTGAGCGGCTCCAAACATACACGTTCCAATCAAACCGATGCCCAGGAACGATTTCGCCTCCGCGGGAATTTGTGTTATCGCGCCACTAAATGCCATTGAACCGAAGACGGCCATGAAGATAAGCGGTGTCATTAACGCCAGCTTGGTTTCGGGAGCACGAATCATGGATCGCAGCGTAGTTACAGCAATTGCCGATTGGCGATCGGACAAAAACGGCACGGACTTCGCTACAAACAGGTCTTGGGTTGGCGAGGTCGTCTTGGTGGTGCTCGCTGTTTTCTTGCGTATCCTGCCGGCGCTACCACGATAAGCCCTAATCGTACTGGTATAGGACATCCGCAGACTCGCGGCGGCGATGGCCAACATCCCTATAACGCATAAACCGGTCGCCGCCAAGTTTCCGGTCATGGCGCTACGGATTCCGTATGGGAGCCAGCCGAGCGGTAGGTAGGTATTAAGCCCGGTTACGATTCCGTCCAATTTCGCCGAATCGGCTGCACTCTCCGCTGTTTGCAGCTCAGCGAACTTTGCAATGATTTCATTCTGCCGCGCTACAATTTCCTCACTTGTCAAACCACTGGGATCGATGTCGCCTACTTCTTCAAACATCTGCTGATTGAGTTCGGCATTGATGCCGGTCCAGCGGCCCACATTTGTCATGTTGAACATCTGTGGCAACTGAAAGATCATCACGAACCCTATGGTGACAATGGCCATCACCGTCCCGCGTCGACGCTTGTTTTCCATCATGCGTCCTAGCCAGCCTTTGAACTGATAGGTGACAGATGACACCATCAGCAAGAACGCCACGATTAGTGGAAACACTGACATCATCTTCAGTCCGTGCAGTATGACCAACGCCACACCAACGCCCAGCATGGCTGGCAACAACAGTATGAACGTGAAGCTGACCAGCGACGTTAGGTAATTCAATAAGAAAGCACCCGATAACGATACTGGAAGATGCAATAAGTTATTCAGCGATAAGGCATCGCTGCGCTGTAAATCTGTGAGTAGACCAAACATCCACATGACAATGAAAGCGCAAACGAGACCGTCCCAGATATACATGTGTGTACTCGGCGTCAATTCGCGCATCAAAAATGCACCGAAGGTAATCGACACCAAGAAAACAAGACTTGTCGACAAGATCGCCGCACACGCGATGAAGATCGCAATCCCAGCATTCAGTTTGCCTTGCTTAGCGAGCTGATTGTAGGTAATTCGCCATCGCATTCTGACGATGGCCAGCAGTTGTCGAAAGTTCACTCGCCGTCTCCCGTCTCTTGCCCCGCGTCATCCGGCGACGGAATTTTCGCGTCTTCCAGCCAGGCCAGGTTAGCGCGTTCGTAATCTGGGCTACCGACCTTTTCCAAAAATCGCTGTTCTAGCGAGCTGCCCTGCCGCAGTTCGGACAGGGACGTCTGTTCGACAAGTTGACCGTTGGCAATGATCCCCACGTGCGTGCAGATGCGTTCCACGATTTCTAAAACATGCGACGTCACAAAGACCGTAGAACCGCGGCCGACATAGGTCGAAAGTAGATCGCGAATCACGCGCGTGGTTACCGCGTCCACGCCCTCGAACGGTTCGTCTAAAAACAACAGATCCGGATTCGGTAGGAAAGCTCCTGCGAGGGCGAGCTTCTTCTTCATGCCATGCGAATATTCAACCGTCAATTTCTTTTCGACATCTTCCAAACACAATATTGACAATAGCTCTTCCGAGCGTTGCCGAATCGTTTGCGGATCCAGCAAGTACATGCGACCAATAAAAGTCAGATATTCTCGAGCTGTTAAGTTGTCAAACAACGCTAGGTCCTCGGGCACGACGCCTGTCCGCTGCTTGATCTGTAAGGCCTGTTTCGTGTTCCATGGATTCTGCCCGAGTAATGAGATGTTCCCCGAAGTTGGCGCTAGTATACCGGTTAGCATTTTGATGGTCGTGGATTTGCCGGCGCCATTTGGTCCCAGGAAACCGTACAAGGAGCCGTATTCAACTTGCAGGTTGATCCCGTCAACGGCACAAAAGTCGTCAAAATGTTTTGTCAGCGCGTTCGTCGATATGGCAAAGTTATCGGACACCGATAGCCTTTCTAGAAATTCCAGAATTAAACTGTCCGTCGCCGGAACAGACGATTTTACGTTAGTCGATCAAGCATGGTCGTTATTGGGAATAAACCCAGAAGTCATGGCGGAAGAACGATTTCGTCGTTTGATGTTTTCCATTTCGAAAACTTGTCTGCCAATAGCTCGCCGATCAAACGAACGTCTGACAGATGATCTTGCCACCAAAACCGCTAGCGGCGTCTAGGTAAATTTATTGCAATCTAGAGCAATACATCATAGCACGTTTTGGGCATAGGTTCTTAATGTCGAATCGTATTCGTTGCAGTAGCGAATGGCTTACTTTACTTGCCTTGGGATTTGCATCGTGACGCTGGATTCCGATTCTACAAATCCGTAAGAAGAATGTTCAGACCGAGGGATGGAGCGATTTTCATTCTCGAACTGAAATGTTTTCACACAACTCGTGTCACTGCTTCGCTCTGGGTACGACGCTTGTTCAGTTTGCGAAAATAATTCAGGCGAACGGAACGCGTTGTGCCTTTGAAGTTGTCCGACGGCAAACAACTTGAGCAAGGATGCTCGCCCGTACTAGCAGAGGGGGGATTTTCAATAGCACCAGATAACATCCGGCGCTATTGCTCGTACGTCACGCCAAGCGGTTCGAATGGAGTCAGGTATTCACCTCCGTGAGTCAACGGAGGGCTTGGTTTCCACTCACTGTTCAACGGAGAGCATTCTCATGACGCGACAAAGTAAGCAACGTTCACGTAAACTTGGATTCGAGGGACTTGTTCAACGACGTTTGTTGGCTGCAGATTTGGGATTGTCGGATGGCGTCCTGCACATCAATGGCAGCGACGGCGACGACAACTTGGAAGCATTTTTGGAAGGCGACCAAGTCGTAGTCCGCTCGTCGTCGATTGGTTCCGACGGGCAAATGGTTGTCGAGCAAAACAGCTTCGACGCCCTCAGCACGGAAAGCATCCTCTTCGATGGTGGAGCCGGTAACGACGTGTTCGTCAATAGCACGAGCGTCAAGGCAATCGCGTTGGGAGGTGACGGAGACGATTTGCTTGTCGGTGGCGGTGGGAACGATGTGCTGGCCGGCGAAGGCGGCAACGATACACTCGTCGGCCGCGGCGGCGACGATCTGCTGATGGGCGGCTCCGGAATTAACGCGCTGCTTCAGGGCGAGTTTACTGCACCGCCTGCTCCCGAGGTACCGACGACCGAAGGCGAAGACGATGTGGATCTGTCGGCGAACGATGCTGCCGACTCAGATGAAACGCCAGCTGTAGCGGACGAGGAACCGGTAGTGGATGAGGAACCGGTAGTGGATGAGGAACCTGTCCCCGTCGACGTGTCAGAAGCTGAGGATTCCGATACGACGGAAGCCGATGCGACGGACTGCGATACCGAAGACGTGGAAGACGACGCGGCTATTCTCGACGACTCCAGTCCTGCAGATCCGATTGATACGCCAGCCTCCGTCGACGGCGGGACTGTCGACGGCGGGACTGTCGACGGCGGGACTGTCGACGGCGGGACTGTCGACGGCGGGACTGTCGACGGCGGGACTGTCGACGGCGGGACTGTCGACGAGTCCGAAGTCGATCCAGCTGACGAGTCCGAAGTTGATCCAGGCGAACCAACGGATGACGTCTCCGGTCCAGATGATTTGGACGACACGAATGGCGGACCTGTCGATGAACCTGCCGATGAACCTGTCGATGAACCTGTCGATGAACCTGTCGATGAACCTGTCGATGAACCTGCCGATGAACCTGCCGATGAACCTGTCGATGAACCACTCGGCGACGAAGGGCACGGGCGAGATGGTGTCGATGAATACGGGTGCGATATTATACCGAGTCCTGAGCTCGAACAGTCGATGGACGACGGTGACGTCGCCTCGCATCCGGTCGATACCGATGAGCCGGTCGAGGAAGTCTGTATCAAAGAGGAGTCAAACTCGGAGCTCGATTCCCCGTCTGATAATG
>JBLHLE010000315.1:0-7395 GCA_047620805.1 Pirellulaceae bacterium | reverse complement strand
AGACCCGAGTCGACTCTGTCCGCAACTATCGCGACAAGCCAATTCAATTTGAACTTCATTTGCAGACCGCTGGCGACGTGCAGCACACGACGACCCAAGCAACGACCTCGTTCGACTTCAACACGGTCGAAACTAAATTTGCCGTCCCATCACTGGGCAGCAAAGATTACGCCTACACGCTGAAATTCCACCACGGCGTGAACGCGAAACAGAATCGAATAAAACTGAACCTTACGAAAGTGGCTCCATGAAAAAGCTGCCAAAGAACCTACTCTTGTTGGCAACCCTATGGGCAACATGCTGCCTAAGCCACGTCGCGATCGCCAAAAACATCGACCTGGTGACGCTGCCCAAGCGAGACAAGGTCCAGTTGACAATCTACAACAGCGTCGATCTCACGCTAGCCACGGAAACTCGTTACGTGACTTTCAAAAAGGGAATGAACAAACTGCAGTTCTCCTGGGCGGGAACATTAATCGACCCCACCAGCGTCGAACTGCGGCCACTAGAACACAAGGATTCCATCGACGTTGTCGACACGCTCCTGCCTGCTCAAAAACCGCAACACTTGATTTGGAATATTAAGTCGGATATTGAAGGGCAAGTTGCAGTCGAAGTTCGCTACTTCACCAGCGGCATTACCTGGAAAATGGACTATGTCGCGATCTCCGACTCCGTAGAAAAGAAGATTGATTTCAAAGGTTACGTGCGGGTCTTTAACCAGTCGGGAGAAGAGTACGAAGGCGCAGAAATTCGCCTGATCGTCGGAAAACTCAACCTGGTTGAACAAATTGCCGAACTGGCGCAACAACGGGGAATTCAACTTGGTGATCGAACTCGCCGCGACCTTGACAGACTAACTTTTTCTCGGGCGGTCGATCTCTCCGGTCGCGCCGAATCCGATTTCAAAGAAGGCAACAAGGGAAATGCGATTGTCAAAGAGGGCGTGAGCGAGTACTTCATGTTCAGCATCGATGGCAATGTGACTATTCCCAACGGTTGGTCGAAGCGTCTAAAGGCTGTCGATGCCAAAGACGTCGAATTTTCGACCGTCTACCGGATGCGCAGTTATCAATACGGCCCTCGCCCCGTCCGCTTCATCACCTGGACAAACAACGAGGAAAACAAACTCGGCGATTCGCCCCTTCCCGACGGGACCATTCGCATCTTGCGGCGAAGCGAGTCGGATGGCCTCAGCTACCTCGGCCAACAATCTTTGAAGTACGTGCCCATCATGGCCAAGATTTACGTCAACTTAGGCCCCGACGACCTCGTTGTCTACGAACGTCGCCGAGCCGAAACCAACCGAATGAACTTCTCATTTCATGCTAACCGTTCGGTCCAAGGCTGGGACGAAGAGCAAAAATGGGTCGAAACGATTCGCAATTATCGCGACAACTCAATCGCCGTCGAATTGAGACTTCTTCAAGACGGTGATGTCGACTGGCGGTCGGCAAACCCAACGAAGCTCTTCGACTACCGCACAGTTCAAACGGTCCTTCGATTGCCCGCACACAAAACGGCTGACTACAAATATACCGCCGTTATTCATCACGGCAAAAACGCCAAGCAAAATAGAATCAAGCTAAACAAATGATTACACGAATAACTGCTGCACTGTTGTTGATTGTCTTCAGTAGCCCACTGCTGCTTGCGAAGAACATCGATCTGGTAACCTTGCCGAATCGTGAAACAGTACAACTGACAATCTACAATTCCGAAGATTTGACGCTGGTGCGAGAGACGCGCGCGGTCACGCTAAAACAGGGCAAAAACCGATTGCAATTCTCGTGGGCGAATACGTTAATCGATCCGACGAGCGTGAATCTCCGTCCACTGGAACATCGGGATGAAATTGAATTGGTCGATACCGTGTTTCCAGGACAGAAGGGGACAGCGTTATACTGGAATATCGATTCCGACTTCGAGGGACAAGTGTTGCTGGAAGTAAGTTACTTCACCAGCGGACTTACTTGGAATATGGACTATGTAGTGGTCGCGAACCCAGCAGAAACGGAATTGCACGTCCGCGGGTTCGTACGAGTTTTCAATCAATCGGGTGAAGAATACGATAACTCGCAAGTACGCCTGATCGTCGGAAAAGTGAATTTAGTCGAACGCATCGCCGAATTAGCCAAACGCTCGTCCGGCTCTTCGCCTCCAGCAATGCCTCGATCCTCTGCGATGAAATACGATGCGCTGCGAAACTTAACCGCTACCGCGGAACCGTCCGGCGGCCTAAAGGTATCAGACCAGAAGAAGAAAATCGTCAAAGACGGGATCGGCGAATATTTCATGTTTTCGGTCGAGGGAAATGAAACGATTCCCAATGGCTGGTCAAAACGGATGCAGGCCATCGAATCTAAAAGCGCGCCCAATAAGATCGTCTACCGCATGCGCAACTATCAGTACGGCCCTCGTCCGGTAAGGTTCTTCATTTGGAACAACGACGATGATCACGGCCTGGGAGAGAGCCCTTTGCCGAACGGCTTGGTGCGTGTTTTTCGAGAAAACCCAACGGGCGGACTTAGTTACCTCGGGCAACAGTCACTGAACTACGTCCCAGTCCAGTCGGATATCGAAGTAAATCTCGGTGCGGATGACTTGGTCGTCTACAACCGTCGTGCAAATGGAACGAACCGTAACAACTTCTCGTTCGACAAAAATACTCGTGTCAATGGCTGGGATCAAAGCCAAAACTGGATTGAGTCCATCCGCAACTATCGCTCCGAACCGATTCAGTTTGAGTTGCGGCTGATCAACGAGGGGGACATCGAAGTGACACCCGAACAAGAAACCACTCTTTTCGACTATCGAACAACCGAAACCAAATTGGCAGTGCCTGCCCAAGGCAAAGTCGATTACCTCTACCAGTCGGTGTCGCACCAAGGTGCGAACGCGAAGCAGAATCGCGTTCGCCTGAAATAGGATGTACTCGAGGCATTTGTCAGCCGCGAATCGGGAGCCCATGTCGCGACACATGCCAACGAAAACCAGACGAACTTCCCGTCTTTCAGTCCACCGTCCATGCTCCGCGCGTAGTCCAAAGTCGCAACCCGATCGGTCGCAACGACAGCAATGCCACACCGACTACAAACATCGTCATCATATTCAATACGACGATAATGAGATAAAATTTAGTTCGCGGTATCCCGATCGTAAACACTAGGAGTGACAGCTCAATCGCTGTGATAATCGCGTTCAGAAACAGAGCGCCGAACGCCGCCACCGGTAAATTCTGAGTCGACAATGAGAAAGCGATGCTCACGAACCCAACACATGTTGCTGACACCGCCAGGACCATGGCAAAGACCATCATTTCCGCATTAATATTCTCCGTCAGCGGGATTGCAAATAGACGAAGCACTCCCATGATCACAGAGAATACGGCAGTAACGATCAATAGATGCTTAATACCAAATCGAAGCTGATATTCACTGGGCATCGTTGCCGGATCAATAAACCCAATCCGCCATCCGAAAACCATTCGCACGAATATCAACGGAAATAATGTCAACACATATGCGACTGCAGGGGCAGATGAAAAAACCACAGCTTCATCTCCGCCGGCACTTCCACCGCTAGTGAAAGTCAAAAAAACTGAGAAGCAGCAACAAAAGGCGGCTGCTGCCGACAACGGCCCGCGAATAAAAACATTGAAAGCTGGAAGAACTCCGCACGCGGCAGAAACAACGGCGAACCCCAGTGCAATTCCGATGGCCACTGAATAAGAAATATCGTTAGCGACTCCGAAAACGGCAAGGCATGGAGCCAAACAAAGCAAACTCAAAACAATGATGCCGTGTATCGCGAGATAAGAAGACTGCCCGGGCGGCCATCCAGGCCTGGGAAGAAAATTGTCGCCAGCGTCGGTATTCTCTGACTCCATGAACTTGTACCCCTACTCATCTTAGTCGCACCACATGTTCCCCAATCGACATGTTCCCCAAACGACATGCTCCCCAATCGACATGCTCCCCAATCGACATGCTCCCCAATCGACATGCTCCCCAACCACTTAGTCTCCGCACGACGCGGAAAGTCTGTCGCGAATTGTCCACAATCTCAAACCGACCGGCCGGATGCTGAGAAAGCTTGTCGCCACGACCGCCATCGTGGCAATGTTGATCAAGGGGATCGAATACGCCACCTCGTTATCCCAATTCAACGTGAAAAACCAGATTCCAAGTTCAATTAGTGTGACGATGATATTGAGTACGATACCACCGATCAAAACAAGTGCTAAACGCTCGTTCACCAAACAGCAAACGACGGTCACGGCGCCGATTCCAGTGGCAGCCAAAATGAGGTAGAGCACGACTAACATATCTTCATCGAAAGCGTTGGGAAGCATAAACGCGATCGCGCGAATCCCGCCCATCGAGACCGCGGCGACCGTCACCGCGATAAACAAGTGTCGAATACTAAAACGCACCTGCATCTGAGCGGGAATCAAGTCGGGCCTACTGAACCGCAAACGCCATGCGAGGCACAGTCGCAACAACCAAAACGGCACTTGCAGCGCGATAAATACAAACAATGGCATTGACGCAAACACCAGCATCTCGGCATCAGCACTTCCCTGCACAATAAAAAACATCATCCACATAGATACGCAGCAAAGCAATGCGACCCAAACACCTACAGGCATTCGAATCAATACATGAACGTCGCCTAACACACTCCAGGCGGCACTGTTGATCGCAACACCGCACACAAAGCCAATCACCAAACAAAACATTAAGTCGTCGTGCCATCCAACGGCAAACAACAAAGGCCCAATCAACAGCAGTCCCAGGTGAATAAAAACGTACGCCGCGAGGTAGGCGAGTTGGTTATGTGTCAACTCGCCAATATTCACTCTTCCCGACGGAAGTTCGGACGATTGTGTTGAAACAGGTTCGATATTCTTTGCCTCCATTGGCTTGCGATTCTGCTTTAGTCTTTCCTACGCGGATAAACTATCGCGAATCGTCCACAATCTCAAACCGACGGGCCGGATGCTGAGGAAGCTTGTCGCCACAACCGCCATCGTAGCGATGTTGATCAAGGCGATCAAATACGCAAGCTCGATACTCCATTGTAGCGTGAGGTCCCAAGTACCAATCTCAATTATCGTGATGGCGATATTGAGGACGATACCACCGATCAGAACAAGCGTTAAATGCTCGTTCACCAAACAACAGACCACTGTCACAGCACCGATTCCCGTGCCAGCCAAAATTAGGTGGAGCACAAACAACGATTCTTCATCAATGGGAAGCACGAACGCGATCGTGCGAATTCCACCCGTCAAGACCGCGGCGACCGTCACTGTAATAAACAAATGCTTAATACTAAAACGAACCTGCATTTGATCGGGAATCAAGTGCGGTCTGCTGAACCGCAAACGCCACGCAAGGGCCCGCCGCAACAACCAGAACGGCACCTGCAGCAGCATGAACACAACGAACGGCATAGCCGACATCAATAGCACTACAGGCCCAGGCGTCCCCTCGTCGACCAAATACATGGCCAGGAAAGACAAGCAACAAAGAAGTGCGACGAAGATTCCCATGGGCATTCGAATCAATACGTTCACGTCCCCGAACACGCTCCAAGTCGAACTGTTAACTGCAACACCGTGCAACAAGCCAATCCCTAAACAAAACGTGAATTCGTTCCTCTCGCAGGCTAACACTAGCAAGGGACAAAAAATCAACAGGATAGCATGTACAATCACGTACGCCGCGAGATAGATCAGTTGGTTTCGTGTCAACTCACCAAGGTTCACCTTGGCAAGATAGACGAGTTGATTTTGGGTCAACGGGTCAAGGTTCAAATTACTCGACTGCAGATCGGACGATTCTATTGCGGTCTGTGCGACATCTTGCGAGTCGTTCACCGCCGCGTCTAAAGGACTCTGCTCCTCTGCGTCTTGAAACGGGTTTGTCACCAAGCCAATCCCATTTAAGGTTTGCGAACGTCTATGCAGACAATGTCCCGGTCATCCCGCAAATACAGCAACCCGTTACTAATAGCAGGAGCTTGCCGCGTCTTTCCCACGTACAGTTTGCGGCCAATCTCTTCGTAGCCGTTCGGCGACGCCTTAGCCACAACCAACTCCCCCTTCATGGTCGACAAGAACAGTTTTCCGTCGGCGCTGACCAGGTTACTCTTACCAAAGCGAAGTTGCTGCCATGCTCGCTCCCCCGTAGTCGCGTTGACACATGTCAGATGAGTTACGGGACCCGCGCTGCCAACATTGTCTAATCCGTAAAGATACCCATTGAGCAGAATCGCCGTTTGCCATTCACTGCGCAAGACACTTTTTGGTCCAAATGAAGTCCATACCTCTTCCACATCGAAGACGTCTCCATTTGGCTTCAACGCCAGCAGCGCCGAGCCATGATTTTCGCCAGAGGAAATCAAGACTTTGCCGTCGTGTCCGATCGGCGTTGCGATATTGCACTTATAATCCGTAACGTAACCATATCGCCAAAGCAGTTTACCGGACGCGGGATCTATCCCAAGAGCGGCACTTCCAGTGAAAGCGACGATTTGTTTTCGTCCACCGACGTCGAGTAATACGGGGGACGAATACCCAATTGTTTCGTTACCCGCAGCCCACTCGGTTTTCCCCGTCTTCGCATTGAACGCCACGACGGTTGCCTTCGGAGCACCAACGATTACAACAACGCGATCGCCAACGACCAACGGTGAGCAAGCCATCCCGTATTCCGCAGGCGCTCCCTTCAGGTCCTTGACAGCGTTGGCAGCCCAGATCATCTTGCCACTGGAAAGTTCTAGCGCCGCAACGACGCCCTCTCCCGTGAAGACAAATACGCGATCGCCAGAGATTGTAGGAGTACCACGTGGGCCGTTACCCATCGTATTTCCATATGCGGGAGCGATCTCCGTCTTCCAAATTAGCTTACCGGTAGTTGGGGAGACGGCCAAGACAAATTGACTTTGCGTCGTCTGCACCATCGTGATCAGCCGGCCATCGCCGATTGCAAATCCAGACATTCCGACGCCACCTGGCACTCGCCATACTTCCTTCGGACCATCTGCTGGCCATTGTTCTAGTAATCCGGTCTCCGCCGATATCCCGTTACGGTTCGGCCCTAAGAACTGCGGCCAGTCATTTTCGGCTGACAAACCGACGTTCGCTAGGAACGTCGAGACGATAAAACATGTAACGATTAATGCTTTACGGCAGATACAAAACGTAGTAACGAACAAGTGCATGAGTCGGCTCCATGGCGGTGACAAGTTAAGCGCCTCAATCTAACGTCTGATCGAGGCTCGCGTCCAGTGAAAGACGCCGTGAATCTCGGTATTGCCACGTCGCGATTCCCGGCGCCAGTCTGCCAGGAAGTGTGGCGCCCATCGCTAGCGGACTCAAAAATGTGA
>JBLHLE010000314.1:0-7414 GCA_047620805.1 Pirellulaceae bacterium | reverse complement strand
CGCACCCTAGAGGACAACTGCCTGCAAAACAACTGCCTGCAGGACAACCGTTCACAAACAGCCGCACAAAAACGACAACGGATATTCGATTAGTGCAAGTTGCCGGGGCATCCCAAATCGTCCGGGCAGCCCATACTCAACAGGAACCCGTCAGCGAACCGCGGGACCAGTCCGCTCAGTTTGCCATCAACCAGGCTCATGCAGATTGCTTTGGGGGCGACCCGTTCCCCAGTGCGAACAAATGTAAAGCATGTCACCCGGATCACTACCGCGAATGGTCCGTTTCTCCTCACGCGTACGCTCAGCTTAGTCCCGTATTCAATGCGATGTCGACGAAACTGATCAAGCTGAACAACGGCACGCTGGGCGACTTCTGTATTCGCTGCCACACTCCGGTGGGAATGGCGCTAAAAGAGCCGATCGTAATGAGCAACATGGATCGTCATCCGGCTGCGCGGGAAGGCGTAACGTGCGTCGTCTGTCATCGAATCGATCAAAACTGGGGCAAGGGTTCAGGACGCGCGTCGCTAATTGCAGGTGACTTGAAGAACGCGATCGTGGGCCCGATCGGCAACGATGTTCTGGCCGACGTGTTGCGTAACCCACACCGATATGGCGTGACCAAGACGACCGGCGACGACTCCATTAAGGGTCGCGAAATCCACTCGGAAGTCCTGCCTTTTTTTGAATTGACCACAGCGGCGACTTGCGGAGCATGCCACGATGTTTTTGCCCCCAATGGTTTCCGCCTGGAAGATGCGTTTAGCGAATTCAAGAGTTCACCGGCCGCGCGAGAGAAACAACAATCGTGTCAGGAATGCCATATGGGAACTTCACCCGGTACCGCAGCGGGGTTCGCTTTTGGGCCAGCTGCAAAAGTTGGCAACGCCTACACGAAGGACCGAAAACGAACGAACCACATGATCGCTGGTCCCGACTATTCGATTATTCACCCGGGAATTTTCCCCCACAACCCAGAAGCTGTGCGAGAAGAGCACGATGTGTACCGCGACGAACTGGATTTGGGCCTGGCGACAATGCGCGAATGGCTGACGTTTGACCACAAGACTGGCTGGGGTACACCTGAATTTGAGCGAACGGTCTCCAAGGACGATCCATTCCCCGCCGCGTGGCAAAGCCAGGCTCGCCGTTTTCGGGCTCGAGATATTCTGAACCAACAATTCGCATTGCTCCGCGAGGCATCGAGAGCGCGCCATCAAGTCCTCTCGGCCGGTTACAAGTTAGGCGACATAGTTCTCGACGGCACGGATCGGAAAGGTTTGAACTTCCAAGTCAAAGTGTGGAACGGCACCGACGGACACGGTGTGCCAACCGGCTTTGACGCCGAACGAATTCTCTTCCTGCGAGTTGCTGTGACGGACAACAACGGCAAGCCCGTGTTTATCTCTGGTGACCTCGATCCGAACGGTGACGTTCGCGACAGTCACTCGATCTATGTCCACAACGGAAAGCTACCTTTGGACCGACAACTGTTCTCGCTACAAACTCGATTCGTCACGAGAAACGTGCGCGGCGGTGAACGGGAACAAGTGTTGGCAGTCCCATTTTCACTCGACCCGCTCCCATACACTCGACCGGAAACACGCCCCTTTACAGTGCTCGGCCGTCCCATCGGAGCGCGAAAGCATAAGCAAAACTTGCCTCCCAACGCCGAGCGGTGGGCCAAGTATACCGTTCCCGCAAAGATGCTCAATTGCGATGGCCCTTACCATGTCCAGGTGCAAATGGTCGCGGGCATGGTGCCGGTCAATTTAGTCCACGCAATTTCATCCGTCGGCTTTGACTACCACATGTCCGCGCGAGAGATTGCCGACGCGGTGGTCGATGGGCACATGGTCATCGACACTCGCTCCGCCGTATTTCGCGTCAACAAGTAACCAGACAATAGCACGAATAGATCTCGATGAAACGAACTAAATATACGCTATTGATTTTGAGCGCGGCCATGATCTTTGCACCAAGTGCGCGAGGTCAAGACGCGCCGCCAGGTTCGCTTCGTCATAGCCCAGCCACTGCGCCCATCGTTCCCGTAACGCAAGACGACTCAGCAACCGGAAATCCATTCGTTGACGATCCTGCTCAAGGGGTTGCGGGCGACATGGATACGATGGAAATGAATGCAACGGAGCCGAACGCGATCACAGTCGACGAGATAGATTTTGTCAGCGACAACATGTTCGTCGAATTTCCGCACGAAGAGCCGAGTCGGCTGCAGAAGGCTGTCGAGTTCATACCAACTCTGCTCGACAAACCCGTAGAACCGTTGGGACACTTCTTTGAACAAATCATCGGCGCCGAACACGATCACGTTAAAACTGAGTTGGACGAGGTGCCGATCGAACTGAGCCCCGTTCCGCAACGACCGCCACTAATATTGGAATGGAACGAACGATTCTTGGGCTCGGGTCCCCTTAGCCGTGGTATTGAAATGCCCACGGGAGCTGTCTGGCGCCCGTCACTGTGGGTGTTTGGTGAATTTCGTACCGCCGTTCAATACTTTGATCGACAAAGAGGCGTCGATCCCACAACGGAGTGGGCCAACCGACTCGACTTGTTTGGCCAACTCAACCTCACCGGAACAGAACGAGTTCTCGTCGGACTCCGTCCCTTGGACGAAGAGCGCGGTGGTGCTCGCAACTTCTCCGGTTACGACTTTCACAACGGCGAGTGGACCGATGGTTGGAATCCGGACGTACAAACCCTCTTCTTCGAGGGCGATTTCGGCGAGATATTCCCCGGACTCGACCCCTACGACTCCAAAATGCTGGACGTTGGGTTTTCCGTCGGACGCATGCCCCTTCTCGCTCAACAAGGACTGCTGATCAACGAAGATATGATCGATGCCGTGACAGCTACACGCAACACGCTGTACACCAACAATAATCTCAACTTACGAATGACCGGCGTCTACTCCTGGAGAGGCTTGAATCGAAATAGCCCAACCGACCGGGCCAACGATTTCTCGCTAGACTCCAAGATGATTGCGTTCCTGACCGAGAGCGATTTTCTGCATCGAACTGTGAATCTGGATGCAGCCTACATTTACGGTGACGACGCCTTCGGTGACTTGTTCGCATTCGGAGCGAGTTCGATTCAGCGGCACCACGGATTCCACAACACATACAACACCTCCGTTCACCTACTGGCGTCGTTTCCCGATGGACCGACTACCGACTACGCCGACCAAGGTGAGTTGTTCTTTATGCAAACATCGTGGACTCCGCATCACACGGAAGACTTGGTCTACTTCAACACGTTCCTGGCAATTGATCAGTTCACATCCCCAACGCGGGGACCGGCAATGGGCGGACCACTCGGACAAACCGGAATTCTGTTCGCCGGAATTGGGCTCGGCAACTACGCCGCTCCAATCGGTGTTCGTACAAACGATATCGCCGGAGCCAGTGTTGGCTACCAACTGTTCTTCGACCACACCCGTGAACAAGTTATCTGGGAAGTCGGTGGTGCCAAAGAAACGGAAGGTGTAAGCCGCGGCGCATTGGGAACCGCAGTTAGATATCAAAAAGCCATCGGACAGCACATGATATTCGTCGTAGACGGCTTTGTTTCCAAACAAGAAGGACAAGACGTCAGCCAAGGAGCAAGAACCGAATTGCGAATCAAGTTCTAACCGGGCCTTGGCCCCAACACGGCAACACTCGCACTTTGGTCAGCGGTCTAAAGAGCAAACTTCAAACAGCGAATAGCAAACAAATCACAAGCAGCAAACCGTGAAGGACCAAACATGACTAGTCACGGAAACGCCGTGCCTTCGTTATGCAAATTTTTACTGCTCATCTCCATCCCCTAACTTGCAGGGAGCCAGACATGGTTTCTTTCTTTCGCCCAAAAGCGTTAGTAGTTTCTGTCGCGTTGATGACTGCGATGATTGCTTCGTTCATCACCACCATGCAAACGAATGTCAGCGCGGGAAATGAGTGCTGTAAATGCGGTTGCGAAGAGGAAGTAAAGTACGTCTATCGCTTGGTTCGTACGTACAAGAAAGTAGTTATCCCCAATTACAAATGCGCACCCATCACAGTCTTCCAACCGCACAAAGGCAAAGTGCCAGTGACTCAATACCGCTGCGACACCTACTGTGAACTCCACAAGAACTGCGACTGCACGTACGATTGTTGCTGCACTACTGAAAGTGGCTGCAAGACGTTGTACGGTGCCAAGCCAACCGGTTGTCATTGCGAGCAATGTGTCCGCCAGCCAATCGGCCAATGCACCCCAAAAGTCGCCGTCTACAAATGGGTGAAAGTTCCCGTCTGTAAAGACTGTTGCTCGAAGGCGAAGTAGTCCTATGTGGTGAAAGAGGGCGGGAACCTGTCCCTTTTCTTTGCCTTCCTGCCGTTGCCTGAATGCTAGTCCTCAACTCGCGTGCCGCACTCTAACGATACGCGTTTAGCTGCAGGAAGACTTCGTAGTCAAACTGCTGATCAGATCCTCGCCGGATCGGTACGACAACTCCGGGTCGAAGGCTCAGGCCGTTAGCCAATTGAATGCTCGATCCGAATGTCAGATCGAGTATATTGAATCGCTTAACGCTGTCGCCAACCAGAAATCCTGCCGCATCGAGAACATCCGCGTCTTGGAGTGACGTCGTGTAGTGCAACTCCAATACGGAGGCGACCCCGGTAACCAGCTCGGAGTCCGGCTCACGATACAACCACTTGCCCACGCTGAAGTCGAGAAACAGAAGCGCTGAGTCCTGAACAACACCGAGCGGCTTGAGATTCATGGCCATGAGGTCACCTCGAACGGGGTTTCCGTTCAGGTCGAGATCAAGTTGTGCAAAGCCTTGAAAGAAGTAATCTTCGTTGGGGACGTACAGGCCTCCTATAAACGGCAACAAGTGCACCGCCTTGTTTTCGATATCGAGGATCTGTAGATGATCGCCTGGACGGAAGAGTCGATTGTCGTCCGCGGTCGGCAGCGCCAAGCCCGTACCCACTGAAACAAGCGAATTCTCGCTTGTGTAAATAACTCGTTTTCCGATGAGTGTCAGGTTGCCAACCTCGACATCCTTTTTCCGAAATGGATCGTCGATCTGGTCGCTGGCCAAGGTATGAGCGATTGGCAAGCGAACTTCAATCGAGCTGAATTCATTACCGAGAGTCGTTTCAAATCCAACCGTGTATCGATTCACATCTCCAAACGAGCCGTCGAGAACATCGTTGAAAAAGTGATAAGAAACATAGTATCGGTCGCGCGGCTGGGCACTGTAGTTTTCCGAAAGCTTAATCGTTCGTGTCGCGGCTCCACCTCGCGGCGGCCCACCGTGATTCCCGCCAGGTGGTCCGGCGTTAGGTCTCCCGCCACCGAAAAAGTCGCCGAACATATCTGGAACACTCGCCAGAAGGGCCGCTGTGATACGGGGCTCGACGGGTCGGCGATTCGGCAAGGGTTGTCGTTGCGCGACGATCGGACTAGGCCTGCCGCGGCGATCTCGCACGCGAGCTTGGGCGAAATGAAATGGCGAGCCATCTGCATCTTTGTCCAGGAGTCGCAGTTCGCTATAGAAGGGCGCGTCCGCCTCGAACTGATCACTAGCAATTTCGGCGTCCCACGCCAAATGTTCGTCCCCAGACGAAATATCTTCCCTCGATTGCGCCAGGGCTGTGATACTACACAACAACGCCACTCCAACCGGAACAAGTCGCAATCCGAATTGAAAGAGTGAAGTTAAAACTTGCACGATTTGGCAACTTGTTTAGCAGCATTTTCTCGAGACGGAACGCATCGGGTTGTATCGGTTGTCCGCATTGGACTAGGTCAGTGAAAATCTAAGAAACGGCCTATTCTTTCGTTGAATCTTCGGGCTCGGAGCTACTAACAGTCTGTTCTGCAACTGCCTGGGCCCGGACCTCTTGTACGCGTTGTAGATCGCGTTGATAGAATTCGTCGTCCGGATTCTCACCGACCAATACTTCGAGCATCGTCTCGGCGCGCCGGAGCGCGGCGACCGATTTTTCGATTTCGCCAGCAGCGAGTTGCTGTTCACCGAGTTCGAGAAGACTCGCAGCCAAGTCGCCATGAAGAATCGATCGACTTATGACATCCGACTCGTTCGGTTCGTGTGTTTGGCTTTGTTCTTTCCAACAATCGTCGGCCGCCTCGAAGGCGACGATCGCGGTAGTCAAGTGGTCGCTGGCCCATTGCAGTCGACCGATGTCGCGCAATCGCATAGCCAGGTCCTGTAGCGGTGGTGCGATGCCTTCAGATTCCGCAGCTATCTTCTGGCGGATTTCCCGAGCGCGATTTAGATCGTCACCGTCGACCTCAGCTCCCGCCTCGTCGAGGGCCAAAAGTTGTCGGCAGACAGCCTGTAATTCGACATTCGATTCTTCGAGCCGCCCAATCAGATCGTCATCATCAGGAGATTTTTCAAAAAGCTGCGCTAGGCTGCTTTGCATCTGCTGCAGCAAGGTTAGCCCAGTGCTCCAATCCTCCTGTGCAATGGCGCACCGCGACAGCATTCGCTGAACTTTTGCGACCTTCAATTCCTCCTCAACGCCATCTGGCTTCGCCTGAGCTTTATAGTACTCCAATGCTTTCAAAAGCAGCGGTTCTGCATCCTTTGCCTGCTCCAGCCAGAGTTTCGTCTGTGCCAAGTTCACCTTCGTAACGGCGAGATCGTTGGCATAGCTAACATTCGTTTTGTTGCCGACAAGGTTCTCAAGGATTTGGTGCGCGGATTCGTAGTAGGTATGAGACTCCATCAAGTCCGTCATCGCGTGCAGCCCAGCAAGATTATTTAGAATAGTTGCGTGAGTCGCCCTAAAACTGTGTACTGACTTATTCTGCGTCGCCAGATTTTCAGAGATCTGCAACGCTGAGTTGTACGCCTCAATGGCTGCAGCGGGATTCACATCGCGCTTGATATCGCCAATACGACGATAGCTGACTGCCAACATCTCCTGTAACTCGAAATCGCGAGGTGAATCCACGACAAGTTTGCCGACGTGCGAAACAGTACTCGCGAAGAGTTTCTCGGCTTTTTCTGTATTGCCGTTGTTCCATTCGAGATTCGCCAAATTGTAGTTTCCCTTACCAAGGTCTCGCTGTAACTCTTTGTTGTCGCCATCTTTGGCCAATAGCGAGTTGCGCAATTCCTGCGACTTGAGCAACATTGCCTTACCCGCGTCAACTTGATCTTGCTTCAATTGCAGCATGCCAAGATTCATGTAGCTGTTGGCAAGCGTTCGCGAATACTCAGCGTTCTCGGGTTCGGCTTTGGCCAAGCTTTCGCGTACTTTCGCGGCTTCCTCGAAAACGGCGATCGCTTTCTTCGTTTCTCCGAGTGCAGATAGGATTCGGCCGATCGCAGTTTGTGTCAGTCCAATGTCGAATTTCAACTGCGATTCGGAGGGCGACTTAGCCGACA
>JBLHLE010000313.1:0-7433 GCA_047620805.1 Pirellulaceae bacterium | reverse complement strand
CCTGCTGCCCGCCAATCCTGCTGCCCGCCCATCCTGCTGCCCGCCAATCCTGCTGCCCGCCCATCCTGCTGCCCGCCAAAATCATGCCCTGTGCTATAATGTTGTGTCCCGCCGCCGCAGTATTTTGACGACTCAACTGCCGAATTCTCCGTCAGTAGCAGAAGTGCCGCTGGCGAAAATCGCCAACGCAACGTGCCGAAGTGAAAACTCAACTAGTGAAGCAAAGAGGAATGTGCCGTGTTCATTGGCGAACCACCTAGAAACGAATACGATCTTCATTTCAACTGTTTTGGTTTTCCGGTGCGCATTAGCGGGTATTTCTGGCTAGCCGCGGGAGTTATGGGCGCCATGCGTCTGCGCGGCAGCGGCACTTCGAACGATACTGGCATCCAGCTGATCTCGTGGATTGTGTCGATGTTCGTTTCGATTCTCATCCACGAGTTGGGACACGCATTTGCAATGCGCTATTACGGTGGTGGGGCAAGGATCGTGTTGTACATGATGGGCGGCTTGGCCATCCCTGATTCGTCGGGATTTGGCTCCTCATCGTATGGCTCCTCATCGTATGGTGGCAAATCGTATGGTGGCAAATCGGATGGTGGCAAATCGGATGGAACTGTTTCTCGCGTGGTTATATCGTTAGCAGGACCCTTTGCCGGTTTCGCGTTGGCAGGAGTCGTGGTCGGATTGATTTATGCATGGGGTGGAAGTGTGACGCTTGAGCCGCGCTTCCCTTACTTTTGGAACTTTATTCGCCCAGAGCAATTGGTGCTATCCGCAAAGGTGACAGCCATCAATACGTTCTTCAATGACATGCTTGACATAAACATCCTTTGGGGTCTGTTGAACTTGTTGCCGATCTATCCGCTCGACGGCGGACAAGTATCTCGCGAGTTATTAGTTGCGAAAGACTACCGATCGGGCATTGAAAATTCCTTGTGGCTTTCCGTTTATACGGCAGGTGCAGTGGTCGTCTGGGGATTGTATGTCGCCTCGCAAAGCAAAAACGGCGGCGGCATGCTTATGATAATGATGTTTGCTTCGCTGGCTTATTCAAGTTATCAGGCGATTCAACAGATGCGAGGCGGTGGTCATGGCGGCGGCAACCCGTGGTAACAAACGACACAGGCAACGTCGCCGACATTGAAGCGGAATCAGGTACTGCGACAGAATCACATTTTGCGCCGCAACGCTTCATTGTTCTCGGTGCGAGTAACGTCGCTCGAGGCATCTCTACCGTTTTTCAGTACTCTAAACTCATGGGACAAGGACCGGTTGAGTTTCTCACGGCGATGGGGCATGGGCGATCCTATGGCGGCCGCAGTCGAGTTTTGGGGCGATCGTTGCCGGGGATTCGTAAATGCGGATTGTGGAACGATTTAGAAAGGCTGCCGGCAGCGGCAACTGGAGCAATGTTGACCGATGTTGGCAACGATTTGTTGTACGGTGCGTCGGGCGAACAAATCGTTCAATGGGTGACGGAATGTCTTCAGAAGCTTGAACCACATACGAATCGGCTCGTTGTAACGGGGATACCTTTACCTGGTCTTAGGAAGCTGACGTCGCTACGATTTCGCATCATTAGAACTATGTTGTTTCCGAAATCGACACTGCAGCTTGACGACGCTCTTCGAGCCGCTGAATTCATCGACGAGAAACTGCAACAACTAGCGCCGAAATTTGGTGGTTGTTACGTTCCGCCCGATGATCATTGGTACGGAATCGATCCGATTCACATCAAGCTGCGGCACTGGAAAAGTGCTTGGGGAAAATATTTTTCTGGTATTGAACCAACAACTTCGAAAAAAAAATCAACAAAAACTTCGCCGTTACTTTGGCTGCGATTGCGTCTGGTTGTCCCGCGTCAGCGCTGGTGGTTTGGCATAGAGCAAACAGGAAATCAACCTGCTTGGAAGATGTCTGATGGAACAAAGATATCGTTCTACTAAGTTTTAACGCCATTGAATATCGAGCCTTGTTTCGATGTTTGAAAATGCGAGTCGAACAATCGATCGAGCAGCGATTTTGTTTTCGCTAAATGTACTTTTCTTCGAGAAAAAGCAAAAGAAAACATCGCAATTCTATTCTCGATGTCAAACGTCATACGCATTTGTTATGTGGCATCACCGCGTCTTCCAACGTGAATACTTATCGTTGTTGAACGCTAAATTGCAATTCAGATTTTGCCTGCCGCCGCTAGAGAAAGTGTCTTGCATATTCGTTGTTGAGTTGCGACTACGTAACTCTGAATCTGAACTGCGCGATCAAAATCGAATCTGAGTAAATGACAATGCAATACTAATTCACGAGATTTATGTGAAAAACGTGTTGCAATTATTTAAGTGATGCGTACAACTACGTCTTAAGGAGTTAATACTACGTGTTGTTATTTGTTGCGTTAGCGCGTTTGGCGTTCAACAAAACAGAAAAACGACAACTCAATAATCAAATTGTTTGTGACTTGGGATCGTAGTTAAATGGACTTGTGGTGACTCTTCAAAGCAATGATTGTTTTGAGTGAAGGAGTTACCACAACCTTGTTTTACGGAGGACATACTGTGGCCAAGAAGAAAGCCGCTGCTAAAAAAGCAGCCCCAAAGAAAGCCGCTGCTAAGAAAGCCGCTCCTAAGAAAGCTGCTAAGAAAGCCGCTGCTAAGAAAGCCGCTCCTAAGAAAGCTGCTAAGAAAGCCGCTCCTAAGAAAGCTGCTCCCAAGAAAGCTGCTCCTAAGAAAGCTGCTCCTAAGAAAGCTGCTCCTAAGAAAGCTGCTCCTAAGAAAAAAGCCGCTGCTAAGAAAAAGAAGTAGTTTGCTACTTCCGTCTCTTGGGACGCGAGCGAGCCTTAGGCTTCTCAAAACAACAACAAGAAAGAGCTGCTGTTTTTCAGCGGCTCTATTTTTGCGCCGATATGCCTTTCGCTTCTCCGGCGATACTTCAGCGGCTCTGAGATTTTGGGCATTTCTTGACGGCAGGCAAGATCTAGCGAAAGCATTCAGCGCATAAAAAAACAGCGGCCGAAAAATCGACCGCTGCTAATATGCATGAGATAGACGCTATTCAATCGAGTTAACCCAAGACGGGTAGTTGCGGCTTGGGGGGATCTTTTTCCGCCTTCATTGCCATGTTTTTGACTAACGAGTAGATGATCTTTTCAAAGTACGGCGCGGTCTTAGACGATTGGAAATTAGCTGCCGTCTGACCTGCATCGCCATTCTCTCGGATTTCGATAATGATCGGAATTTCGCCGAGGAATGGAGTGCCTAGTTCTTCCGCTTTGGCTCGAGCACCGCCGCTGCCGAAGATGTCGTGCCGTTTGTCGCAATCCGGGCAAATGAAGCCGCTCATGTTCTCCACCATTCCGAGGATTGGAATCTTCACTGTTTTGAACATACTGATCGCTTTGACTGCGTCGATCAACGCGACGTCTTGCGGCGTGCAGACGACGACGGCGCCTGTAAGGGGGAGTATTTGAGAAAGCGAGAGAGGCACGTCGCCCGTCCCCGGCGGCATGTCGATGATAAGGTAGTCGAGTTCACCCCATTGAAAGTCACGCAACATTTGCGTGATAGCGCTGTGTAACATCGGGCCGCGCCAAATAACCGCTTGATCCGGCTGAACCATGAAGCCCATCGACATCACGGGCATGCCGTCCTTGTAGATCGGATGGACTTTGTTGTCGTCGCCGCGAGTCGGTTGCTGGTCGCCTACTCCGAGCAGGTGTGGAACGCTGGGGCCAAATACATCTGCGTCGAGGATACCGACTTTACAGCCCGCGTTCTTGAGTCCGTACGCCAACGATGTGGCGACTGTACTCTTACCGACTCCGCCCTTGCCCGATCCGACTGCGATGACGTTTTTAGCCAACAGGCCAACTTCACCTAAGGGGTTGGGATGGCGCTCGTGTTCCTGAATTTCGACGGTTACCTCAGATAAGGAGGGCACTTTGCTCCGAACGTGCTGAACGATGTTTTCTCGAGTTTCATCCCAGAGGGGAGCCGAGAACGTCGTCAGTCCGATTTGGAGCGACGCCGAATTGTCGGTGGTCGTGACACCAACGATCTGGCCCGTCTTTTCAATGCTGCGTCCCGATTCGGGATCTTTGATTTCGGCGAGAGCCTGCCGAATGTCTTGTTCTAATTGGGCGTCGGACATGGTCCGTCTCCTGTTGTTCTGAGGCTAGAGATTCCAGGGAAGACGAGTCCAAACTGTCTCTCGGAATGTCTTTTCCACTTTGGGGGCTTGTTCTAATTTTCGCGACGCCATCTTGAACATGTCCTGGAAATGACGGCAGTCGAATTGGATGTGTACTAAACCGGCTTCTCGCAACGCGAATTCCCAATGCGATAGCTTGGCTGTACCCACGGCAGCCAACGCTGCATTGGGAAACTGATCGCGTAATTGAGTAATGCGACGAGCTAACTCTTGGCAGGTGTCGTCCTCAGCGAGGTGGAAGACGACAAAACTGTAAGGGGATTTAGGCAGCAAGTCGATTAGCCCGCGCTCCGTCGATGCTGCTTGGATCTGCGTTCGTAGATCCGGCCATTCCGCTTTCAGGAGCAACTGCAACCATTCTCGTTGTTCGACAACAATGATTTCTGCTAGTGGCATAGCTCTGGTTAGCCCTGAAGCACGCGAATCGATCGATGGCACACCGTATATTAGCGCTCCGCACGGATATTGGCAACCGCCCTGGAATTCTCGGTGGCTCCTCTATTCGAGTCCAAAGTGACTGATTCGCCGTAGCAGCCTCGGTCTGGAGACGCCGAGGCGGCGAGCTGCCAGAGCTTTGTTGCCACGCGAGACTTCCAACGCTCGACGAATTAGTTCCCGTTCGACGTCCTCCAGGAAGTCGTCTAGCTGAATATTGTCATCGTCTCGTTTCGAGTTTGAACGGTCTTCGATGGCCCATTTTAGATGAGTCGGTAATTCGTCTAAACCAATCTCACCGCCGGCCGCGCTGCTGTGCAGCTGTTGCACCAGCTCGTTCGCTTCGCTAATATCGCCGGGCCAACTATAAGCAACAAGTACGTCCATGGCCTCAACGGAAAAACCACCCACCTGTCGGTCGCCCGCTGCGTTCACTTGCTCCAACAGCCACTGCAGTATGAGTGGGATGTCTTGGCGACGGTCTACTAGTGGTGGAAGTCTGATTTCGATTGCAGAGAGCAAGTCGGATAGTTCGCTGGAGAACTTGCTTTCAATCGCCAATGTAGACAGGCTTTGCTCCGCCGTTGCAATCAAATGTAGCGAGAACGACGGAAGTGAGAGAAAACCGAGCAATTCAGTTTGCGCTTCTGTCGAAAGTTGTTCGACGTTAAGCAGAAGGATTGTGCCGACCAAATAGTGTTCATCATTCATACCGCGTAGATTTAAATCTCGAATTGTCGACTGCAGCAATTCGGCGTCGAGTAGTTCGCAGGAGAGTGGAATGAGCGGGCCAGCTTTCCCCTTTCCTTGCTGCAGGTGAAGTCGCCGAGCAAGTGCTTCGCGTCCGCTACCGGGCTGTCCGACTATCGTTGTCGAAACTTGCACGGCAGACGCTGCAGTCAACTGCTGTTGCACTCGTTGAACTCTACTGCTTTCCCCGATAAGAGCTGGTAGCAGCAATTGCGAACCGAAGTACTGCCGCGTCGACATCAAAAGTTCGTGTAACTCTGCTGACTCCGGACTCGTTATCCGGGGGGAGCGACGAATTGACTCTTCCGCCGAGACGATTCCGATCACACCCGCAACATGGGAGTCCAGATCCTGTAGCGGTACGAAACGGACTTCTCTGCGAGTGATCGTGCTGTCCGCTCGTCGCAACTCCAAGTGCAACGTACCGTCCTTTCCCGAGAATGTTTCCGGAGGTGGACAAAGGAGATGAGCGAAGGGAACGGAGGAAGATTCGGGCAGCGTTGAGCTGTGGTAGTTAGCTTGCTCGCCGAGCAAGGACTCTTCGTCGACTTGCAGCCAGCGTCCACAAGCGGCATTGAGAAAGATATACTTCCGCTGATCGTCCAGAACGTAGATTGGCCGATCACTTGCAGTTAACAAGCGCCCGAGTGCATTAGTACTGGATCGAATTCGAGCCATTCGATTTAGGGCTCCTCATAGGTAAGCGTCCTATTGCCGATGATATCGGCCTTGCTGCCAGGGGCATCAACCTAGCGTGGCCGCTTTTTTGAAACGAATCCTCTGAAACTCTGTATACACAAAAAACGAAATCCCGTCTCGTGGCGGAAGTTAGACTTCGAACGCCGCGAACGGGATTGTCATTCGTCCGAAGACGACTTAAGTCTCAATCACAGAAATTGCAGGGTCGGGTGAACAACTCTGCACAACGCGATCGACTCTAGAAAATATCTAGAATGAACTGGTGTCCCGAATGGTAACGGCGACCAGCGGGATAAGGATTGTGCCACTGCTTGTTGTAAACCGGGATCCGCATTTCTTGCGGATAGCGATAATACATATCATCGCTGCTGCGATAATACTCGTTTCCGTAGAAATTCTGTGGGTAGAAAACGTAGGGATAGTGGTAGAAACGGTTCCAATCTTGGCTCCCGTTCTGGCTTCCCCAGGTACGTCCGTAGGCTCGGTCTTGAGCTTGTACAGTGTCCGCGGCGAATGTGAGTCCCACAACGGCGCAAATAATTGTTGCCAAAATGAATTGTCGGATCATCAGGGCCCCCCCGAATGAAGGTTTGCATGGTCGGTCCGACCGCACACTGCGCGCGGGTGGAGAAGGTTGTACGCTCTTTTCATCGGCCGATCGTCACGATCCGGATTAGCGGAATATCCCACAAAGTCGGAACGAGAGGCACAATCAATAGCCCTTAGAGCGGTTGGCAACCAGTAGTGCTCGGCTATTCAGGCATTTTGCCGTCAGCGAGTTCCTGTTCCCATTCGTCCATCAGCGGCCACTCCGTAGCGCAGGTTCCGAAATCGGCCATGCGGAGGTAACCTTTCAGACGAGCGATCGTGGCGTCTAGTAGATCGTTGTCTTTGCGAAAGATTGGCCCGTGGCTTGGCAGAAGCCACTTCACATCGCTTTCGCGAATTCGCTGTAATGACTTGACGAATTCTAGGATATCGCTGCCGTGATGAGCGTCGATTGCTCCTACGCATCCGTCCCGGTAGATGTTGTCGCCGCTGAACAATAGATCGCCCAAGCGGAACGAGAGTTGGCTGTCGGTGTGTCCGGGAGTCAGCCAAACATCTAACTCGACATCGCCAACGGTGACCTTATCCCCCTCATCGATCAGAATATCCAGTTTCACCTGTGGCATGTCCAAATGAATGTTCTGCGCTTCGATTTCGGCGAATGTTCTCAACTTGTCGCCCATGGCAAGCGGTTCGGCAGCCAGTGGGTGGCCTGACGCTGTCGTCCGCAGCAGTTGCTTTGCTTTCGCCAGACCCTGAACGTGGTCCACATCTGCATGTGTCGCAATTAA
>JBLHLE010000312.1:0-7435 GCA_047620805.1 Pirellulaceae bacterium | reverse complement strand
TCACTTTCAAAATCACAGCAACCCAGTCTTCTTCCAGAACATGTGGATCATCCCCGGTGACCACTCCGCACCGGTTACCGAAACGGGTTGCCTGCCAACGAACTTTGCTAGTTTCGCCAGCGAGTCCGGTTTGGCCGGCACTTCCTCAAACTGTGTTCTCCGTTGCGACGCGGCACCAGCCTGTCGCACGCCGCGACGAGCAAATTGCTGCCGACGCTAACGGCGAACAAGGGCTACGAAACAAGTTTCGCTCGGCGAGCATCGCCCGAAAAATGGCGAGTTCGCTAATCATCGTCCCGCCGCGGTACAACAAACAGAGCGAACTCGCCAAAAGCAGAACACACGATGTCAGGTAATTTTAAATTGACTCGCGTAACACTCTCATGAATGTGCTTTTGGGCTCGGCCCGTTCTTCGAATTGGAAGCCTTTTGGGATGACGATGATTCCACCTTCCGAAACGTGAAATAGTTTTCTGTCTGCAAACCGGTCGTATCCGATACACTCGCCAGGCGGAACAACGACGCCTTTGTCGATAATGCATTTCCTCAATCGGGCTCCAGAACTGACTGTCACTCTGTCGAATAGAATCGATTCCATAACAGTTGCCTCTTCCTCGATTCGGACCACAGGAAAGACAATCGATTGATTGACGGTCGCTCCACGAATAACGCTGCCGGCGCCGAGGATGCAATTTTGAATGTCTGCTCGATATCCAGTTGAACTGGGCACGGCGCGAGCAGGCGGAGCTTGCAGTTCACACGCGCGGATGGTCCACGCGGCTTGATACAAGTCCATCGCAGGTTCCGCCTCTAGCAAGTCCATGTTGGCGCGATAATAGGCGTCGATTGTGCCCACATCGCGCCAATACGAGTCGGTGGTAACTCGACCCATGTCACCGCCAAACGGATAGCCGAATACGCGATGCGTCTTAATCAGTTGGGGCAACAGATCCGATCCAAAGTCGTGCGATGATAAGGGCTCCTCGTGGTCGGCGTGGAGTTTCTCACACAACAGCTTTCGCGAGAAAACATAAATCCCCATCGACGCCAAAGCGTGCTCGTCGTCACCCGGGATTGTTTTTGGTGAACTCGGCTTCTCGGCGAAGTCCACAACTTGAGACGCCGAGTCGACTCCCATAACGCCAAATGACTTAGCGTCTTCCAACGGCACTTTCATACAGGCGATCGTGACGTCGGCATTGTTTTCTTTGTGGAATTCCACCATCGCCCCATAGTCCATGCGGTAAATGTGATCGCCGGAAAGGATGACGACGTATTCTGCGTCACTCCGCTCCAACAAATACAGATTTTGATAGACAGCATCGGCTGTTCCCTCGTACCACGATTGCCCCGTACGCATTTGCGGAGGCACTGGCGTGATGTACTCGCCGAGACTCGGATTGAATACCGTCCATCCGTCGCGGAGATGCTTTTGCAAGGAGTGAGATTTGTATTGAGTGAGCACCAGTATCTTTCGCAGACCCGAGTGCAAACAATTCGAGAGGGTGAAATCAATGATTCGATACTGTCCGCCAAACGGAACGGCGGGCTTTGCCCTGTCGTCCGTCAGGGGTGCCAGACGCGATCCGACCCCGCCCGCTAAAACGACGGCGATAGCATTGGTAATCATGATTTCTCCTTACGACTGAAATTCCAATCTGCCTGGTTTGTTCGTTTCCGGCAATTACTCGCCAAAGAGAAAAGTGTGATTAGCGAGATTCGTAATCGTTAAGTTTGTCGGCTCATCCCAACAGCCAGTGACTTCCCTGCCAATGACTTCCATGCCAATGTGCGGCGCAACCATTCCGCCAAGCTGGTGGAAGAGCCTCCTTCGGATACCGGAATCCGAACGGTTCGACGTAAACGCAAATGACGTGCCGGTTTTTATTTCGGTAAAGTCAGGACGGGCCACTCACATCGTTTTTTCGCGGGTCGGCGGGGACGAATTGTTTTTCGTGTACAATTTCTATTTCATCTACGATTGAAACGAATGCACACTTTCTAGGCAGCAAGCGTGTGTTGCGATGGCAAGAGATTTTCGCCGTTCCAGCGATCAAGAGAGTCGATGAATATCGATCCCAATCCCGACGCGTTCGATCGCGACACGGTCGCATCAATTGAACGCCCGCAGTTGCCACCACTAGGCATTGGTCACCTGCTGCTGTGGACTCATTCAACTACTCCTGCTTATTGGAGTTCCGAAGCGGCTGTGCTGGATCCTTATTTTCGTCATCTCGTCCCTTCAATCGTTTGCTACAAGCCTATTGTTCCTTGGACTCGATTTAGTCCAGTACGGGTTGTTTCCACACAATCTTCTTGCACTGCTCCTGGATATCTCGCTGCTGATCTATATCTCGCTGCTGATCCTTGCAGTGTTCGCGATTATTGACGACCAACGACGTAGCGAAGGGTCTGACTGGCTCAGTTGGTGGGGGAAAAGGAACATTTCTATTCTCGCAATTCGCGCTGATATCCTGGCCGATATTTACCTACATCCGCCGAGACTGAGGTTACTTTGGGGAATTCAGCGAAGAAGTGCGGCCATACCTGCTACATGGCATTAGTCGAACTGGTGAAACGACATATCGAGCTGTAGCCCCCCACCAATCCGGGCAATGTAGGCCATAGCCTGCCCAAAATTCTCACAAGTCTTTGTGATAGCATTGGTTGCCGTTGGGGCCGATCACTACTAAAATCACACTTCGTTGCGTGTTAACTCACCTCGACGCCGAAGGCGCACTCCGCAACTGATCGAGTCGCGAACACGATCGAACAAACAACACAATCAAACACTCCTTACGCTCCTTACGCTCCTGACTGACACGTTCTCGACATCAAAACAAATCATGGCTCATCTAATCGCACAAAACGGACCCGATGCGGGGCAACGCTATGACCTGAACGGAGCGCGTTGCGTCATGGGGCGACATCCCGATTGCGACGTCGTTGTCGAAGTTGGTGCGGTAAGCCGCTACCACGCCGAGATTGTCAAAGCCCAAAGTGGATTCGAGCTAAGCGACCTGAAGAGTCGAAATGGTACGTTCCTCAACAACCTCATGGTCGCCGAGGCGAAGAGGCTAAAAACGGGCGACGTGATTCGCGTTTGCGATGTCGCCTTTACCTACCACGACCCGAAAGTCCTGGAAGGCGAGCCGAACGTCGATGGCTCCGCCTGGTCTGCCGTCCTAGTTGACGACGAAGACACCACACGCACCTCCACGATCATGTCAAAACTAAACGTGTCGATGGGAAGTGGTGGCGTGGAGCTTACGGCACCGCCAGAAGTCAAATTGGCTGCCTTGGTAGAAATCACCCAAAACTTAGGCAAAGCACTTTCGCTCGACGAAGTACTTTCGAAACTCCTCAACAGCTTGTTCAAAATCTTCTATCAAGCAGACCGAGGCCTGATCGTGCTCCGCGAGAACGGGAAGTTGATCCCGCGTTGGACGAAATTCCGCCGCGATGATAATGAGGGAACGATCCGTATCAGCCGAACCATTGTCAACCAAGTCATCGATAGCAAGGAAGCCATCTTGTCCGCGGACGCGGCGACCGACGAGCGGTTTGAGATGAGCCAAAGTATCGCCGACTTCCGCATTCGATCGATGATGTGTGCTCCACTGATTAACGGCGACGGCGAAGCGATCGGCGTGCTTCAGATCGACGCGGTGGACTCTCGCAATCGTTATGAAGAAGAAGACCTCGAGTTGCTGGTCAGTATCGCCTCGCAAGCCGCGATCGCCATCGACAACGCTCGAATGCACGAACAGGCCTTAGAGCAAAACAGCTTGCAACGCGACCTCGAACTCGCGCGTGAAGTACAAAACAGCTTCTTGCCTGCCACCGCTCCCGACATCAAAGGCTACGAGTTCTTCCATTATTACAAACCTGCCAACCATGTAGGCGGCGACTATTACGACTACATCCATTTGCAGGACGGTCGCATCGCCATCGTCGTCGCGGACGTGGTTGGACACGGAGTTGCCGCGGCACTGTTGATGGCAAAGTTGTCGGCCGAGACACGATTTTGCCTGGCCAGCACCTCGACACCCGCCAAGGCTGTAACTCAACTCAACAATCGCATCACTGCACTCAACGTCGAACGGTTCATCACCATGGTTCTGGTGGTCATCGACCCAAAGAACAACGAAGTCACTATCGTGAACGCCGGACACATGGCTCCAATCATGCGGAAACAGTCAGGCGACTTGGTAGAACCGAGTGAAGATTCCGGCGGACTACCGATTGGAATCGCCGATGGCATCGACTACGAACAAATCGTGGTGAAACTTGAACCTTCAGAACTGATGCTGCTCTACACCGATGGAATAAACGAAAGCGAAAACGAAGCCGAAGAACAGTTCGGTATCGAACGCCTCAGGGAGCTTACACGCCGGATTGAAGGATATCCGAAAGTGCTCGGAGAGCATCTGCTCAATGACCTTCGGCAATTCGCTGGCTCGTTCCCGCAAGAAGACGACATGTGTATCGTCTGCTTCGGCCGCTCGGCCTGATTGTCGTTTGGCCCGCTCGCTACTTGTTCTGATCGTTACCGACATCCCATCTGCTGACTTTTCTTTGCTGCTACCAACACGTATAAAAGGCGTCGGGAAATCTCTCCTATCGCGTCCCACCGCTCTAACCCTTACTCCCCCCTAAGGATCCATCCATGAGAATAACGTCTCGTTTTCTGATGCTAACAGTGGCTAGTCTTCTAGTAGCCCAGTTCGCGATAATGGCCCAGGTCGCGGTCGCGGAAGTGCCGCTTAATAAACTCACTCCCGCCGAAGAGCGGAGCGGTTGGCAACTGCTTTTCGATGGCGCCTCGACCACAGGTTGGCGAAACTTCAAACAAGATAAGGCCAGTCCTGGCTGGGAAGTCAAAGGCGGCGCGATCGTCCGCTCCAACAACGGCGCTGGCGATATCATGACGAAGCAACAATACGAGTATTTCGAATTATCTTTGGATTTCAACATATCCAAAGGCGGCAACAGTGGCGTCATGTTCCACGTCACCGAAGAGGAGAGCACTCCGTGGCGGACAGGGCCAGAGATTCAAGTCCAAGACAATGTCGATGGACACGATCCACAGAAAGCCGGCTGGCTCTACCAGCTGTACACGCCAACCAAGCCGAGTTGGGTCAAGCGATTTGAAGACCAAGTTGGCCTCGTAACTCCCGACATTGTCGATGCGACGCGACCGGCTGGCCAGTGGAATAACCTCTACTTGCGAATTCATCCCAACGGTTGCGAAGTCTGCGTCAACGGCGTCAGCTATTACAAGTTCAAGAAAGGTGACGCCGATTGGGACAAGCGGGTTGCAGCGAGTAAGTTCGCGCAGTTCCCAAAATTTGGCAAAGCGACCAAAGGCCACATTTGCTTGCAAGACCACGGCAACCTTGTCTCCTACCGCAACATTAAAGTCCGCGTTCTTCCGGAAAACGGACATCTGCCAGAGCCGATTGACGGTGAATTGAAAGTTACCGTCGAGCCAGCGTTCCCCAACCTAAAGTGGGCCAACTGGGAGGGGATTGACGAAAAAGGAAAGCAACACGCTCTGCGTCCCATCGTCCTCACTCACGCAAACGATGGCTCCAATCGCCTCTTCGTCGCCGCCCAACGTGGTCGCATCTTTGTATTCGACAACGACCAGGACGTAAAACAGTCACACGTCTTCCTGGACATTGAAAAGCAAGTTCAAGATTGGCGCGCCGGTAACGAGGAAGGAATGCTCGGATTGACTTTCCATCCGAAGTACAAGGACAACGGCCAATTCTTCGTTTATTACACATCGAAAGATGAGCCTCAAACATCCGTCGTGTCGCGATTCACGGTTTCCAAAGACGACGCCAACAAGGCCGATCCCGAAAGTGAAACGGTCATTTGGAAACTAAAGCAACCCTTCTCGAATCACAACGGCGGCTCCATTGCATTTGGCCCCGATGGATATCTCTACATTGCTTTGGGCGATGGCGGCAGTCGAAATGACCCTTTCCAAAACGGCCAGAACCTGGAAACGCAGCTCGGCTCGATTCTGCGAATTGACGTCGACAAACAAGACGGGGATAAGCAGTACGGCATCCCCGGCGACAATCCATTCGTCGGCGGCAAAGCGGAGCCGGAAATTTACGCCTACGGATTCCGCAATATCTGGCGAATTTCATTCGACAGTAAGACGGGCGATCTATGGGCCGCGGACGTCGGACAAGACTTGTGGGAAGAAATTAACTTAGTCACCAAGGGCGGCAACTACGGCTGGAGCATTCGCGAAGGCGCTTATCCGTTCAAAAATATCGACGACCCCAAGGCCAAGCCAATCGAACCGGTTTGGGAGTACGACCACCAACTCGGAAAATCGATCACCGGTGGCTACGTCTATCGCGGCAAACGCGTCCCCGAATTACAAGGTCGCTACCTGTATGCAGACTTTGTCACAGCCAAGATCTGGGCCCTCGACCACGACAAGAAGTCGGGCAAGGCCAGCGGCAACTACGCCATCGAAAGTGGACGCTTGCCAGTCCTCGCCTTCGGCGAAGATGCCAACGGCGAAATCTACTACTTTATCGAAAGCGTGACAGGCAAGAGCATCTATCGCTTCAAAGCCAAGTAACGCTCCGCGAAAACTTCGGATCTCAATTCAGCAAAATCCGCCTCCGGTCTCGTACCGGATGCGGATTTTTTCGTTTCGATGCCAGGTCGAAACTGAATTCATGATGTGTTCCGAATAAAGATGCAGCTCGAAGTACGAGTGACCAAGTTCAATTCGTCTTGCCCGCTGCTCTAGCTCATCTTGGTTCCTCTGAATCTGTTAATCCTGCATCCCTCGACTTAGCCGTCATCAAACGGGTAGCTATCAAACAACAGTTTGCCGAGTCCGAGATACGGATCGTCCAAGTCGGCATGCAGCACCTCTCGATACAGCCACTTGGTGACGTGCTCCGGCTTTACCAAACCTTGCTTGGCCAGGTAACTGTGAATCTTCTGCCGCCGCTGACTCTCGTTAATTTCGGTATCAGTGGCGAGTGCCTTCCAACTCGGCAAGTCGGCGGGATTGGTGGGCACATTCTCTGCAATGCCAGCCGGTTGCCGACCATTCGCGATCGAGGCCCGTCCTTGTATTCGAACAGCCGGTCGCAGAACGATCTCCACCGGAGTTTCAACTCCTCTGATCGATGTGAAGCCTCCCGTCCTCTCGAAGACCTCACGGGGTTGCCCGGCAGCAAGTTTACCGGCTTGAATTTGATGATACTCGTTGAAACGAGTCCCCCCGTCTCCGTGCGAGACGAATTGATGTAGCGTTCTCAATTCCTGCATACGAGCAACGTAAGTCTGTGGTTCGTAGATCCCTGGCAGGATGTCGAGAACATCACCATCAGCGGTGGTGACGTATGTGGCGACATTTCCGTGTAGAGTTCGAGTGATGATTTTACCGTTG
>JBLHLE010000311.1:0-7440 GCA_047620805.1 Pirellulaceae bacterium | reverse complement strand
GAAGAAGTTCATCAAGGTCATGCCGATTGATTACAAACGCGTGTTGTCCGAGCGTGCAAAACGTGGGGACGAAGACTCGCCACTCCACGCGGAACTGCATAGCAAATAGCGAATGCAAGTCTCTGGTTCCGAGTGAAGTTGATAGTGAAACATTGTTTAGAGAATTGAGTGAAGACCGATGGGAAAACCGACTGGATTTAAAGAGTTTCCACGACAAGCTGTTCCGTACCGACTTCCAATTGTCCGCGTTGACGATTACGAAGAGATCTACACCGATCCGGAAGAGAGTCATTTGAAGACTCAAGGCGCCCGCTGCATGGATTGTGGCGTGCCGTTTTGCCAATCTCAGACGGGTTGCCCGATTGATAATCTGATTCCAGAATGGAATGACTTGGTTTACAACGGTCGCTGGCGAGAAGCCTTGGATCGCCTGCACACGACAAACAACTTTCCCGAGTTCACTGGCCGCACATGTCCTGCACCGTGTGAAGGCGCCTGCGTTTTGAGCATTATCGAACCGGCAGTGACGATCAAGAATATCGAAAACGCGATCATTGATCGCGGCTTCGCCGAAGGTTGGGTCAAGCCCAATCCGCCCCAGCAACGCACCGGAAAGAAAGTCGCTATCGTTGGTTCGGGCCCGGCGGGTTTGGCCGCCGCCGATCAACTCAATAAGGTCGGCCATCAGGTCACCGTCTACGAGCGCGCCGATCGAATCGGCGGTTTGCTCATGTACGGTATCCCCAACATGAAGTTGGATAAAGGCGTCGTAGAGCGACGTCTCGATCTTCTTCGTGCGGAAGGTATTGAGTTCGTTACCAACGCAAATGTCGGTCAGAATGTCGACCCCAAAGAACTCGTCGCCGACAACGACGCCTTGTTGCTCGCAACGGGTGCGACGAAACCACGCGATCTGCCAATTCCTGGCCGTGAGTTGAACGGCGTTCACTATGCAATGGAGTTTCTCAAGAAGAACACCAAGAGCCTGCTCGACAGTAAATTGGATGACGGTCAGTACATTAGCGCCAAGGGGAAGAACGTCATTGTCATCGGTGGTGGCGATACTGGATGTGACTGCATCGGGACATCGCTTCGACACGGTTGCGCGGGTCTGGTCAACTTCGAGTTGCTGCCACAGCCGCCGGAGAAACGCGCCCCTGATAATCCTTGGCCGCAATGGCCGCGAATCTTTCGCGTGGACTATGGTCACGAAGAAGTTTCAGCAAAGTTTGGCAATGACCCGCGCGAATTCTGTGTGCTCTCGAAAGGGTTTATCGACGACGGTAACGGCAATGTTGCTGGAATTACAACCGTGCAGGTCGAATGGACCAAGGACGATTCGGGCCGTTGGAATATGAAGGAAGTTGAAGGAAGCGAGCGCGAGTGGAAAGCAGAACTCGTATTGCTTTCGATGGGCTTCCTCGGTCCCGAACACTATGTCTCTGAACTACTCGGCTTCGATCTAGACGAGCGGTCCAACTACAAGGCGACTCACGGTGAGTTCACCACTAGCATGCCCGGTGTGTTTGCAGCTGGCGACTGCCGTCGCGGTCAATCGCTGGTTGTGTGGGCGATCAATGAAGGACGTGGAGCCGCACGGGCCATCGACCAGTACCTGATGGGCAGCTCGAAGTTGCCCGCACCCGGCGTCACCATGGGAACTGCGCTCTCGCAAGTTTAAGATCAGCGAGGTGCACTCGTAACGCAGCATCTCTCACAGGCGATCTCCCAATAAAAAAGACTCGATGCTCTTAACAGCATCGAGTCTTCGCGTTTGTATTCGTTTGTGCTCAGCGGCGGCGAACTAGCCGTCAATGGATGAGCCGGTGCGGTTTTTTCCCATGCCCATCGGAGCGTGCGTTTGCTTGACTCGGGAGTTAACCAGGTGCGGCATCCATAGAGCTTTTTCTACCAGTTCAACGATTACATCTGGATCGAATGGCTTGCGGAGATAATAGAACCCGCCCGCATCGCGTGATCGTTTTACAATGTCCGGCATTTGGCTGTCGGAGACGAAGATGACGGGAACGTCTTCCATGTTCGGCTCTTGGCGGATGTCTCGGCACAGATCCAAGCCGGATTCCTTCTCCAATTCGACATCACAAATAATGAGGTCGAGTGCCAGTTGCTTGGCACCTTTCATCGCAGCTTCGCGGTCGCGAGAGCAGTGGCACTCGTAGCCAGCCATATCGAGGACAGCGGCGACACCCATCATAGTGATGGCGTCCGAGTCGATGATGAGTACAACAGGATTTCCTTGCGGCAACATAATACTTAACTCCAAAATCTGAACTAGATTGGTGCCGCTCCGTCAGCTCGCCCCGATATCAATCAATTGATAGTCCGATGAATCTTACTTCGACTTTCCGCGGCTCGTCCCTTAGATAGTCAGAGTTGCGCTACGCAACCGGGAAAGAGTGCACAACCAACGTAACGGTTGTATGGGCCGTGCTGAATTTAAGGGGGAAGAGGACTGCTTGAGCAGTGCGGAAGCCAAAACGATCTTTCGTCCGGATGGCTGTTGGTTCTGGTTCAGCTAGAGGTCGCCGAAAGAAGCTGACTGAGCGTCGCGTCGAGGGGCGTTAATAGTGCGGAGGCTTATCGTCTTCGAGCGATCTTGGAGTGTCGTGTTGGAAATCAATATCACCGAGTTGGCCTTGTAGCTGCCCGACCAGTTTCACCAAGGCATTGAATTGTTTTTGTTGATCGAACAGCACGGTGCTTAGTTCGTCATTAATTTTCTGTAAATGCGCCAAGTGCGCCTCGACATCCGTAATTCGGTCGCCGATTGATTTTGGCCGTAAGTGCTCGTTATTCATGACTTTCCTGCGATTTTGCTGAATGCCCTGGAGTTTGTGAGTGCCGTTGGCCTCGTTGACGAATGGGGCGGTAAAACATTACACTTTGCTGATTCGGGACAGACAAAAACCCATATAGGTAAGCGAGTTAAAGCGCTACACCTTGCTCCTATCCGCTCGCAGTCCCGCTTCAGTTCGAGCGGTGAATCCACGCGGTTATTTTGTCAGTTGGTATCAAGGTTAATTTTCGTACGAAGAGATTACGCATGTCAGTTTCGACGATGACGATTGAACAGCTTAGCATAAACACAATCCGCACACTTTCGATGGATGCCGTTCAACAGGCAAACAGCGGACACCCCGGCACGCCGATGGCTTTGGCTCCTGTGTCCTACGCGATATGGAATCAAGCCATGCGATACGATCCTTCGGCGCCCAACTGGCCGGGTCGCGATCGCTTCGTGCTTTCCTGCGGTCACGCTTCAATGTTGCTCTATTCTATGCTGCACTTGACTGGCGTGAAGGCCGTGGACGACGCTGGCAACGCGACCGACCGACCCTCGATCACTTTGGACAATATCCGCAATTTCCGCCAATTGGGGAGTCCTTGTGCCGGCCATCCGGAATACGGTGATGCAGCTGGAATCGAAATGACCACTGGTCCGCTTGGCCAAGGTATTGCTACGAGTGTGGGTATTGCCGCAGCTGCGAAGTGGTATTCCGCGCGCTACGACAAAGATGGTTTTGACCTCTTCGACTACAACACATACGTTCTATGCAGTGACGGCGACTTAATGGAAGGTGTTGGCTGCGAAGCGGCATCTCTCGCCGGTCACCTCAAGCTGTCAAACCTCTGTTGGATCTACGACGACAACAATATCACCATTGAAGGCAAAACAGAGTTGGCTTTCTCCGAAGACGTTGCCAAGCGTTTCGAGGCGTTGGGGTGGAATGCCGTGACGGTGGAAAATGCCAACGATGTGCAAGCCATCGGCGCGGCACTCAAAGCATTCCACGATACCGATGACAAGCCGACGATCATCGTTCTCAAAAGCATCATTGGTTTTGGATCGCCCAACAAAGCGAACTCGCACGCTGCCCACGGCGCACCGCTTGGCGAAGACGAGATCAAGCTGACTAAACAAGTTTACGGTTGGCCGGAAGATGCGAAATTTTCGGTTCCCGACGAAGTCAAGCAACACTTCGCCGATGGAATCGGAGTTCGCGGAAAGGCCCAACGCGACGAGTGGGAAGCGAAATTCGGCGAGTACAAAACCGCACATCCGGAACTTGCAGCGGATTTGGAAACGATTTGGTCCGGCGAACTTCCTCAGGATTGGGATAAAGACATTCCCGTATTCGACGCCAATGAAAAGGGAATCGCGACTCGCATTAGCTCGGGCAAAGTGCTCAACAGTATCGCTCCAAACATGGTTTCCTTCCTCGGTGGTTCCGCCGATCTCGCGCCATCCAATATGACTATGCTGACGTATGACGACGTCGGCCACTACGGGCCTGCCAACTACGCCGGTCGTAATTTCCACTTCGGTATTCGCGAACATTCGATGGCTGCGATGTGCAATGGTCTTTCGCTGAGCGGGCTTCGTCCCTACTGCGGAACATTCTTTGTATTCACCGACTATTTACGCCCGTCGATGCGATTGAGCTCAATCATGCACCAGCCTGTGATTTATGTGCTGACGCACGATTCGATTGGCCTCGGTGAGGACGGACCAACTCACCAACCCGTCGAACACTTGGCGGCTTGCCGATCCATTCCAGGTGTCATGGTTTATCGACCAGCAGACGCCAACGAGGTAGCCGGTTGTTATCGCGTCGCTATGCAAACCAGCGACCATCCTGCAGCGATGGTTTTGACTCGACAGAATCTTCCCACGATGGCCGCTTCGCACGCCACGGCGGAAGGTGCGGCCAAAGGTGGTTATGTGTTGGTTGATAGTGACGGTGAACCCGACGTGATCTTAGCGGCGACCGGAAGTGAAGTTCCGATTTGTGTCGCAGCTCACGCATTGCTCGCCGCGGACGGCGTCAACGCTCGAGTTGTCAGCTTGCCGTGTTGGGAGCTGTTCGACGAGCAAGATCAAGATTACCGCGATAGTGTTCTGCCGCCTGCGGTTACGGCTCGCGTGGGTGTCGAAGCAGGGATTCGACAAGGGTGGGACAAGTACATCGGCTCCAATGGCAAATTTGTCGGAATGGTCAGCTTTGGTGCTTCGGGGCCGTTTGAGCAGCTTTACCAACATTTTGGCATCACGGCCGAAAACATCGCAGCTCAAGCTAAAGCCGCGATCGGCTAGGGCCACGAAGTCGTCTAATCTAATACGAGTCGTCTAATCTAATACGAGCCGTCTAATACGAGTCGTCTAATACGAGTCGTCTAATACGAGTCGCCGTCTCGGCGGGGAATCGCGCCTGCGTCAGCTCGCTATTTATAGAACGCGATCGTCAGAAGGACGGTGATCCAGACCGCGACTAAAATGATTCCGATCCGGAGAAGTAGTACGTTTCCGCGGCGAGGATTCGGTTCAAAGACTTGCTCGTCCCGAATCTGAGATACTTTAGGCGCAGCGTCCGCACCGTTTTTGGGAGAGTGGTTTTTACTTTGCTTTTTACGTTTTGCCACAGTTTAGACCAATCGAGCTAATTCGGTGAAATACCAAATGGACCGTAGTTATGTCACTCAATCGGGCATGGTAATTTTAAACCGTTGTTTAAACACGTCCTCGAAGTCGTAGACGTCGTTAAAGTCCTCGCGGCGGTCTGAATCGGATTTCTTCATCAGTTCGACGCTGATCAGATTGTAGACGATCTCTCCGAAGTCGCTGGTCGAATTGATTCCCCAGCTGTTGAGAACGGTTTTTGCCATGTATCCGAATTGCTCGACGGCGTAGATTCGAATCGCCTCACAAAGCTGTTGTCCCGTCAGGTGCGATTCACTTTGTTGAGACACCTCTTCAGCTTCCTCGAATTGAACTTCATCAAAATCGTTATCGAGTCCATCTGGGTCGAAATCGTTACTTTCCATATCACCGCCGACGCCTTCATTGTCTTCGAAGTCGTCGACGTCCATTTCTTCGATGAAATCTTCGTCGATCATTTCATCTTCGCGGGAGAGTCCGCCGCCCATTTGCAGGACTTCTTGTGCGTACGAAAGACCTTCGCGTACGAATTGGTACGCGTCGATTTTGTAACGAGGATCGCTTTGCAGCAATTTGAAAATTGGATGTCGCTCCATGTTCATTGGTAACTCGCGTTTACGATTATCGCGGCAGCTTAGCGACGCCCGGATCCCCGTTTGGTGACGGAAAGGATCTCGGAGGTATCGATGAGCATTCTGCGGTTGTCTTCGGTTTGAATGAGTACTTGGCTGGCCAAGATTTCGTGATTTAGAATTCGTGCTTTGCCCAATTCCGTGACGATGTCCGAGCCGATTGGGGGCAGCTCTTTGCGTAGCTCTTCGTAGGTGTCGTATTCGTATCGAAGGCAGCATTTGAGTCGACCGCAGCGTCCTGAAATCTTAGTGGGGTCGAGTGTCGCCTTTTGTAGTTTCGCCATCTTCATCGAAACGGGAGGCATTTGGTCGAGGTGGGTGTTGCAGCAAACTGGCTTGCCGCAATCTCCGTAATCGGCCAGCAACTTTGCTTCGTCGCGCACCCCGATTTGTCGCATTTCGATACGAGTCTGAAATTCGCTGGCCAATTGTTTCACTAACTCGCGGAAGTCGACACGGTTTTCAGACAAGTAGTAGACGACAATTCGCTCGCCACCAAACAAATGCTCAATGTCAACTAGCTGCATGTCCAGATTGAGTTTGATGATGTGGTTCTGGCACGATTCGAATTCACTCCGTTCCGTCGATTCGATGTGAAGTTGTTCGTTGATGTCTTCGCTGGTCATCTCGCGAAGTATCTGTCCAGTCGGCGGGTCCTTCAATTGCGATACGACCGAATCGGTCGCTTCGGACAATATCTCGCCGATCTCGAGCCCGCGGTTGGTTCGGGCCACCACGTTGGCGCCGCGCGCAAAGCGATAGTCGCCTCGCGTGGTATACACGCCAACCGATCTCATCGACCCAAATCGAACAACATATTTCGGCATATTGATATCACATCAAGTGGAAAATAATCTGCGTAAGTTCAACGCACCAATAAGTATAATGCTGCTGGAGTTTCAACGAAAGAGAGCCAGCACTGAATGGGCAATTCAGGTCAGAATTAATTGAGTGCCCCTGTGGTTCGGCTAGTATCGGCCCAGCATAGGGTACGGTGAAGAAGCACGGGACGCTATCAAAGAGTATAGGACCCGTGAAAACTTCGTTTACTGCTCTGATTCTTCGGATTGGGCTTTGGCTGCCGGGGGCGGTCCTAGACGCCGCTTGCGGCTGGCAACGTCCCAAACGAAGGCGGAATTCTTGTGACTGCCCGCGGCCAAACTTTCGCCTTTCGGTGAAAACGTAACGCTCCAGACGCTACTCGTGAAGCCGTCTAGTTTGGCGTCTTCCTTTTGGGATTCAGTATTCCAAAGTTGGACGGAGCCGTCGTAGCAGCCACTGGCCAGCAAGTTATCTTTGGGAGAGAAGCTAAGACCCGTCACCCAATCCTGAAGCCCGCTAATGACACCT
>JBLHLE010000310.1:0-7443 GCA_047620805.1 Pirellulaceae bacterium | reverse complement strand
ACTTTCGCATATCAACTTTTCGGTGAGTCGTTTTGACACAATCGTATTCCAGTTAACGGGATCTTAACAATCGATTGTTTTCGAGACTCGTATAAGGTGGCGAATTGTTTCACCAACTACGAATCCCGACAAAAATTGGGGACCTAACCTTTATTAACGGCCATAACGCGACAACGGGGGCTACGGGCAGTTGTCCCCGTAAATAATCGCGACTTGCCGAAAAAGCACGGCTACCAAGACAATACGCTCCGTCTTGGTGGCCTTTTTTTTTGGTCTGACGGTGAAATTCTCGCCCACTATGGATTCAAGCTGTTTAGCCACTATGACGATAAGATGGTCGTCGGGTGGCGTATTAGCCATCCGTAAGAGAAGAGGCCGTTAGGATACCTGCCCCATTCTAGCGGCTTCTGTTATGCGCACTGGGTTCACGCGAACACGTCATGACAAACGTGTCCTTCGTTTTGGTCGATTCGTTCGGGACGCCCTTTGTGGTAGTAGATCATTTGTTTGTGATCGACACCGAGAGAGTGCATAACAGTCGCGTGCAAATCGTGGACGTGCACACGCTGATCAACGGCATGGAAACCTAGTTCGTCGGTCGTGCCGATGGCGACGCCACCTTTAACTCCGCCGCCGGCCATGAACATCGTGAAACCGGTCGGATTGTGGTCTCGGCCGTCTCCTTTTTCGCTCATTGGTGTGCGCCCAAACTCGCCACCCCAGAGCACTAGGGTCCGCTCTAGCAGTCCACGTTGTTTCAGGTCTTTGATCAGACCTGCGACGGGCAAATCCATTCCGCCACACATCGTGGTATGGTTGCCCTCGATACCGCTATGTGCATCCCACTTGCTACCGGAGCCGTGGTACAGTTGGACGAATCGCACACCGCGTTCGACCAGGCGTCGCGCCAAGAGGCAATTGCGTCCGAAGGTTTTAGTCTTCTTTTGATCTAGTCCGTAGAGCTTCTGAGTCGCTTCTGTTTCCTGGGACAGGTCGATCGCTTCGGGAGCTTCGGCTTGCATCCGGAAGGCGAGTTCATAGCTACGAATGCGTGCTTCCAATTCGGAATTCTGGGAGCGGGTCGAAACGTGTCGTTGATTGACGCCATCGAGAAACTTCAATTTCGCGATCTGGCGATCGTTGTCGACTCCGGGCGGCAGTTCGAGATTGCGAATCGGATTCTTGCCGCTTGTTAGCGCGGTCCCTTGGTAAACGGCGGGCATGAATCCACTGCCCCAGTTTCGAGGTCCGTTTACGGCTTTCCCAAAGTTGTCTTCAATAACGACGAACGCTGGAAGGCTTTGGTTAATCGTCCCGAGTCCATAAGTCGCCCACGCGCCCAAGGATGGTCGCCCCCCCATAGGTGATCCGGTATTCATCTGGCAGACGCCACCGGAGTGGTTAATTCCATTCGTCCAACAGGACCGAACCACGCACAGGTCATCGGCACATGTCGCAATATTTGGGAGCCAATCGGAGATCCACAGACCACCTTTACCGTGTTGTTTCCATTTTCGTTTCGAGGCTAACAAAGGCGACTCGACTTCGCCCATCGCGGTAACAACGCGCTTAAATGATTTCGGCAAAGGCTGACCGGCGAGTTCATCTAGTTTAGGCTTGGGATCGAACGTATCGATATGGCTCGGGCCCCCTTCCATGAAGAGGAAAATCACATTGTCCGCTCGAGCGGCATGATGAGTGATTTTGGCGGAGAGCGGGGAGTCGCCAGCCAACAACTCGTGTTGCAACAAATGCGACAACGCTAGCGCGCCGAATCCAGTGCCAGTTTGGGCGAGCATCTGACGACGAGTGAGAGGAATCGAATTCATGTTCTCGTTAGTCCACATAGAGGAATTCGCTTGAGTTCAGTAGCACGTGGCAAAAATCGACCAGCGCTTCAAAGCCGCGATCTTGAGGCGTAACCGACTCGCTGGCTGCCGACAAATGATTTTGATTCGCAGAAGAATCATGAAGGCGGTTTTTTGAATCAAAGGTCCAATGAGCGAGAGTCTTGTCAGAATTCTCGCCTTGTTTCTTACCCGCAACCAGCAGAGCGGATTCGGGCAGCGCCGATTTTGAAATCCGCACGTCGTCGATCAAGCCATCCCAGTGATGATTTGCTTGTTCGTGATCGCGTCCACCAACGACGACGGAAAACGAGGGCAATTCAAAATGTCTAAAGGGATGCTTAGCCTTTGAACTGATCAAGGGAGCGTCGTCGCGGGAGAGGTCTTTCATGTAGAACGTCGCCACCCCCTGCCCTGCCCCGTCGAAGTCGAGACTGACAGCCACATAGTAGGGCACGTTCAACTCGGGACGCAGGTCGGATGCGATCACTTCGTACTTGGGAACGCCTTCTCCCTTATCTCCAATCACCTGTACAATCAGATTGCGAGGTTTGTAACGCGACTTCTCACTGGTTACACCGAGCGACCAACCTGGAGCACTCGTATTGCTATTCCATGCAGAGGCAATGGTGCGAACCGACGCGTCCGAGAAAATGGACTGCAACACGACCACTGCCTCGACGGTAAAGTCATCCGACTCCGCGTTCTTGAGCGCGCCGATTTGAAACTTCTGACCACTTTCCGTGATCCGAGCGGCGTTGCCAGCGCGATTGGGAACCTCTGCCCAGCGCTGCGGATCCTGATCGACCGTCTGCTTTGGAACTCGATTTGGTTGAGTCTCAAGAAATTGCGCTGCCGCATCTATCTCGTCCGCGGTGGCTTGCCGCCCGTAGGCGATTTCATAAGCTCTGGCGACTCGCCCGCGAGGATCGCTGGCTTCCTGATGGACTCGCTTTGCGAACGCTTTGGATCGCGATATCATGTACGGACCGTTGATCAGCAAAAGCGCCTGGGGTGACGTCGTCGTCACACTTCGCTCAGTTATCGTACTATAACCATCGGGGGCATCAAATGCCGCCAAGACAGAATCAGGTTGATTGCGGATTTGCTTGGTATAAATTGACCTTCGCGGCTCGCTGGCTGCGACACTCGCCCCGCCGCTGTTGCGATTCAGTTCGCCGCTGATCAGCAAGCTTGCATCGCGAATCTGCTCGGCTTGTAATCGTCGCGAATTCATTCGCCAGAGCAGCGAATTCTGAGGGTCTTTTGTCAGCGCGTCGGCGGAGTATTCGAAGTGACTTTGTTGGCGATACGTCGCGGACATGACAATCACTTTGTGAAGATGCTTGAATCGCCAATCGCCTCGAATGAATTCCGAAGTAAGCCAGTCGAGCAATTCTGGGTGCGAAGGTTCTTCGCCGAGATTCCCAAAATCACTTGAAGTGGCAACGATTCCGCGACCGAAGTGATATTGCCAAATTCGGTTCGTGATGACGCGAGTTGACAGAGGGTTATCGGGGCTGGTGATCCAATTTGCCAGTGCGGTTCGTCTTCCCGTCGACTGCAGTGCTTCGTCGGGCGGCGTAATTTCGGCTGCGCCTTCGTGCAGCACGGTCAAGAATCCTGGTTCGACAACTTCCCCTCGCGCCCCGGGGATTTTGGTGGCAGGCGCCTTGAGCCCCACATCGCTAACGGCAAACGAAACGGTCGCCAACGGCTTTGGCTTTATCCCGTCGTATTCTTTTAATTGCTGGTGAAGTTTTTCCCATCGCTCGCGAACTTCGCCTTTCAACCCTGCATCCAACACCTTGCGATCAAACTCCAGTTGCCGTTCGGTCAACGATGCAATCTGATGCTCGTAGGGTTCGCGGTCGACCCGACGCTTTTTCACCATCTCCTTGATCACTGGGACGAACTTACTGAACCCCTGACCGCCAGCTTTGTCTAGCAAAATCGGCGATTCAATCTCGTGCAGTTCTTTGCGGATCGCGTCTGTTGCACGATCCCAAGTTTGGTACTTTTGGTGATAGTCCCGCCGGGTGTCGAGCGCGGCAATGGGTTGATCCTCGCGCGGAAGCAATGGACGGAAAAAGGCCTGCAGACGGTAGTAGTCCTTCTGCAGAATTGGATCAAACTTGTGGTTGTGACAACGCGCACACCCCATTCCCATTCCGAGAAAAACATCGCTCGTCACATTCGTCAAGTCGTTGAGGATGTCTTGCCATTGCACCTCGACGTCGCGCTGGTTGTATTCGTAGATCCAATGTCGCAAAAACATGGTGGCGGTAAGCGCATCTGGATTTCCCGGATCGATCTCATCGCCAGCCAATTGCTCGCGAACGAATTGAACGTAAGACTTGTCCTCGTTTAACGACTTTACGACGTAGTCGCGATACTTGTACGCTTGGCTGCGGTAACCGTCAGCTCGAAATCCATCGCTTTCCGCATACCGCACCAAATCCAACCAGTGCCGTCCCCAGTGTTCTCCATAGTGAGGACTAGTCAGCAATCGATCGACTATCTTCTCGTATGCATCGGGAGATTCATCATTGACAAATTCTCGCACCTCATCCGGATTGGGTGGCAGTCCGATCAAGTCGTAATAGAGCCGGCGGAGCAGAGTAGTTCGATCCGCTTCTGGCGCAGGGACTAGCGATTCCTTTTTCAATCGTTGCAAGATGAAGCGATCCACTTCATTCCGCGTCCACGCGGTAGCCTCTGGCAAGGGAGGTCGCTGGACTGGCTGAAATGCCCAGTAGCCTCGATCCTCAGCCGAAATGAGTTTTTTGCGGATATCCGGCAACGCGACTTCGGCATCGGAACCAGGCCAAGGTGCTCCCATCGCAATCCATTTTTCAAACTTGGCGATCGCCTCATCGGGAAGTTTGCCCGCAGGCGGCATTTCAAAAGATTCGTACCTCACGGCCTCCAGCAACAAACTCTCTGCGGGCTTCGACTTCACCACCGCCGCGCCGTTTTCTCCGCCCCGCAGCACACCTGCCAAACTATCGACTCGCAGCCCAGATTTTTGCTTCTTTGGTCCGTGACACTGATAACAGTGCTTCACCAGCATGGGGCGGATCTCGTTCTCAAAAAAACGATCGCCGGCGTCATTCTCGTTAGCGACGCTCGCCTCAATCGAACAGAGGAGCAAGATTCCCGAGATTAAACGACAAATAGAAGCGATGCTCATAGCGGTCCGTTGACGGGAATGTGGACGGGAATATGGACGGGAATATGGACGGGAATGTGGACGGAGGGTCTGAACCTATTGGACTTCATTATACCCATCTGGGCTGATTATCTAACCCAGAACGTGGTTCGCCTCTGCGTTTGAGACGTCGGACGTTCAATTATCGATCTAAATCCGCAAGGCGAATGTCAGCAAGCACTTACGGCAATCCCAACTCAAGCGACTGAAATAATTTCATAGTTTCTTGCCGCTGAGCTGTTACTTTTCGGCGCCGATGGGTTCTTGGTATTCGGACAACAACTTCGTTTAGGAGAATTCCGATGCACAAATTCCTACCCGGGCAAATACTCGCCACCCCTGCCGCCCTCGATTTACTCCAGGACTCACCTGACTCAATCCACAACTTGCTCGGACGGCATCTGACCGGCGACTGGGGCACCGTTCCAACCGCCGATGCTCGCGCCAACAATCAGGCGTTAACAGACGGTAGCCGGCTACTTTCGGCTTATGAAATCGCCGCTGGAAAGAGAGTTTGGATTATCACAGAAGCGGAAGACGACAGCGGGCGTCGCAATGCGACCACAATTATTCTTCCGTCGGAATATTGAACTTGGTCGAGTCACTTCTCGATCCCGGGACGCAAGGTTTGGTGTTGCGATTTTCCCCACGCCAGCTGCGTTCTGTCCCCTCTCCCCAGGCGCAGACTCTGGTTTGGAAAGCGTGTTTTCTGGGGATGTGGGTTAGGCTGAACGGCCATCTCTTTGCAGGCGGTTTTCGCCCTCACCCCTCCCTCTCCCAAAAACTGAGATCGCTCGAAACCAATGGTGTTCTTTGGGAGAGGGGGCCAAAAATCGCTTGCAGCGATCAATATGCGCAACATCACTACGCGAGAGGAGACTATAATATCGCCCGGAATTTCTAATCTCGTCTGACACTTTTCTAATCGACTCATCACTCAATCGCTGCCCCCATCCTGTCATGTTCTACTTCCGACTAAATCACGTTTCGTCCTTGTCGATAGTTTTGGCGTCGACAGTTTTGGCGATCGCGTTTTCAGACTCGGGCAAATGTCGCGCGGATGAACTATTGAATTCCACTGAGCCGTACGTAGTGTTCGATCGACAAACGGGTGTAACATTCGAGGTAGAACGCCCAGCGACCGCAGACTCAACATGCGGTCAGCCTACCGGAAGAATTCTTGTTAACTTCAAGGTCGAAATTCCCCTTGAGGCCACTGCCATAAGAGAGCTGCATTTAACTCACGTCGATTCGGGCCGCTCGGTACCATTTCAAACGGTAGCGACTAGCCTGCAAAGTTTGAGAACCCAACCGATTTTCAAGATCTATTTCTTTGCGAATCTTCAAGACGAGACTCAGACATTTCATTTGAGTCATACTCTTCCCAGCGAAACTCGCGACCGTCCCAAGAGAGACTATGCCCTTTTTCGCGGTCTGGAGTATCGCCGTAAAATTGAATGGGACGTTATCGAGAATGGTGGAGTGATCGACAACGGAAAGTTCTCCGTTCGAGTGCCGCTGGCTCGGCGTTGGAATCCTTACGTCCAAGGTCCAATTGACGGTATCGGTTCGGGCGGTCGCTGGCACTGCCGTTCACATTTTAATATTCCTGATCATTCGACAGTAAACCCACCCATCATTTCCATTCTTGAGAGTGGACCGCTGTTTGCCCGCTACGAAGTTAAATACAACCCTTCGATTTACCAACGTATTTCGATCCAAGTTACTCACATTCTTGGCTACGATTACGTCATAATCGACGAAGCATACAACCGACTGAACGCTCCACAGGGACAGTCTTGGGCGCTGACTTGGGATTCGTTTATGCCCGACAGAATTCATACACCCAACGGCGCCCATCCCGTCACGACAGATCGCACGAAAGCCAACTCGGCTGAACCGCTGGCACGCATTATCCCACCCAACGCTCCTCTCGATGGTTGGCCGAATGTCGCGTTTGAGGATGACTCAGGCGACCACATTATCGCTTTATTCGCGCTGGAGTCCTCGCGCTGGCGAACTGAGTCGCACTACGGCCTAGCCGACATTGGCGTCCGAGCGCGACTTGCTCCACTCAACGAACCACCTGAAAAAGATTACGGACCGCTGGCGAGGGTCAAGGCGCTCGCCAATGACGCCCCTTTTGAAGACAAAATGCGCTACCCGTACCGCGCTGACAAATACAAAGGCCGCGACCTTTTTCAGGTCGAATTTCCGCTGGATAACGGCTTCCGCAGAACGGCCTTGGCCTACATTCCTCGCAGTTACCTGAAGTCCCCTGAAATTAAACGGATACCAAGCGAAAGCATTTTCGCGGACTTCATGAGCGGTACACCAAAACAATCGTCAACAATTGATCACCATCTCCAAAGAATGCGATTGCAG
>JBLHLE010000309.1:0-7467 GCA_047620805.1 Pirellulaceae bacterium | reverse complement strand
TAATGAAACGCTTCCGCGCCGCGCAAGTCCGCATTCTCGTAGCAACAGATGTCGTTGGCCGCGGAATCGACATCACGGGAATCTCGCACATCATCAACTTCGATACACCAAAATTTTGCGACGATTACGTTCACCGAGTTGGCCGTACCGGAAGGATGGGCCGCGAAGGCGTTGCGTTTACTTTCGTGACTCCGGATGAGGGTGGCGAACTGACCGGAATCGAACAGCGGATCAACAAACAGTTGATGCGCGATAAGATTGAAGGCTTCAATCCGACTCCGTCGCGACAAGCGCAGATAGATAAAGGCGACAAGGAAGCTCCACCGCCACCGCCGGACGGGTTGTCTCGACGCCCGCCGAAGCGATATCGACGCGGCGTGTAGTCGAGACCGCCGAGTTGGCATTTGGAATTTGTGGTTGGTGATTTCGAATCGCAGCGAGGCTCAGGGAGTAACGATCTCGTCGCGAAGAAACTTTGCGGCGTCGTCCCAGTGCTCCGCCGCTTTCTCAAAGTCGACGTTGGCCCAGCGAACTTCGTAATCGGGAAGCACTCGCGGTTTTACCTTAACCGAGTTGTTGAGTGGAATCTGAGCGCTTTTCCCCTCTGCTAAAGCGACCTCGACTTCCGCTGTAAGCAAGTAGTCGATCAGCTTCTTGGCCTGAGGATTATGGCCACTGCCCTTGATCAGCGCCAGGGTGTTGGGAATGAACAACGCCCCCATTTCGCCTTCGCCTTGATCGGGATAGATGATGCTCACGGGATTGCCGTTGTCGATTTCGGTAATGGCGTCGTCGGTGTCAGTTAAGCCGAACGCCAGTTGATTGCGGCCGACCTCTAACGCGACTTGTCTGTTTCCGGACAGGATCAGTGCATTCTCTTTGAGATCGCGGAAGAACTCTTTGGCTCGTTCCTCGCCCCATTCCGAAAACAGCACAGCTGCGTGAGTTGCGGTCGTGCCGAACAGAGGCTTGGCAATTCCAACTTTCCCTTTCCACTTCGGGTCGGTAAGGTCTGTTAACTTGGAAGGCCATTGGTCCTTCGGAACCAGGTCGGTGTTCACAATGATGACTCGAGCTCGCGCCGCCAAACCGTGCCAAGTTCCGTCGGACGACCGAAAAGCCGCCGGATAGTTTTTGGCATTGGGCGAATGATACGAATCCAGTAACCCCATTTTCTTCAGGCGAATGGTGTGTAGTATTTCATTGTTCCAAAAGACGTTGCACCGCGGATTGCCTTGCTCGGCGATGATGTTATTGACGAAGCCCACCGTTTTAATCGACTCGGTATCAGTCTTGGCCACGACCGGAAAATTGTTCGTCTTTTCGAACGCCTTAAGGATCGGTAACGAAAAATCGGCGTCCAGCGCGGTGTAGACGACCAGCTGATCGTCCGTATTGCGACCGCAACTTGCCAGCAGCGTGATTGCGGCGAGGCCCAATGCTGCGGCAGTTAGCGGTAACCGAAGTCGAGAGCGATTCATGATTTTTGCTCGTATCTGTTACAATGGTATTTGTAGTTTGTTCTCAAACGGTTCCGATTATATGAAATCCAAACAAAGCCGATTAAGCGCGTTTCGTCTTTTCTCGCTCTGTGTAATCGCACTGGCAGCGTTCGTTGCTGGATTGGCATCCGAATCGCTTGCTCAGCTTCCGGGGATTAGCGAGGACAAGATGCAGGCTTTTGGGATTCGCAAGATCGAAAGCAAGCATCTCATTCTATACACAGATATACCACCAGCGGCGAGTGTTGATGAGCTGCCGAAGGTTTTTGATCTCGCAGTTCCGCAGTGGTGTGACTACTTCAAGACGGATATGGGTAAAGCGTCGTCGTGGTTTGGTCGAGCTGGAGCGATTCCTGGAGACTTGCCTCCGTTTCTGAACGGCTATGCCCGCGACTCCGAGATTTGGGTTTATGAGCAGCCAAGCGATTACTACCGCCGTCACCTTTTGCTGCACGAAGGCACTCACGCTTTCATGGTTTGGCGATACGCTGCGGTCGGGCCGCCGTGGTACATGGAAGGTACTGCCGAGTACTTTGGCACTCACCAATGGGAGAACGGCGAGCTGCAGTTAGGATATCTACCCGTTAGTAAAGAACAGACACCCGATTGGGGCCGAATTCGGATTCTTAAAGACGAAGTCGAAGCAAACCGTGCAATGTCGCTAATCGGCATTATGAAATACGACTCGCAGGCTCACCTTCGCAACGAACCGTATGCATGGTGCTGGGCCATTTCGTCGTTTTTTCAGAACCATCCCAAGACTCGAAAGCATTTTGAGAGCCTGCGTGAACAATGTGATCTCAGCAATAACGAGTTCAATACGAGCTTCTACAGTAAGCTGAAAACGGAATGGGAAGATCTGGAAGAACAATGGCAACTGTTCTATTCGCAAATGGAGTACGGTTACGACTTGCAGCGCGAGATCATCGTGCGGAAATCGGCTCAGGTGCCACCTTCGACAGGTGCTTCAGCCACCATCGCGGCCGATCGAGGCTGGCAGTCGACGGGGATACGGCTCGAGAGCGGAGCGACCTACGAAATAACCGCGACTGGACGTTATCAGATCGCAGGCGATCCAAAGATCTGGTGGAGCGAACCGGGTGGTGTGACAATCGATTACTATCGCGGTCGCCCAGTTGGCCAACTAGTCGGCGCTCTTCGCGACGACCAAACTCCCTTGCAACGGCTGACGCCCTTGATCAAGCCTCAATCGATCGGACTGGGTCGAGTAATTCGACCGCGATCCTCCGGCACGCTTTACCTTCGCATCAACGAATCAGCAGCCGCGCTACACGATAACTCCGGGGAACTGACCGTACGGGTCGTGACAAAATAAAGTGGCTGTCCGACCCAGGGGAATTGCTTGCACGACACGCGATTAAATCGACAGCTCCCCTGGCGCAGCGCCTGGCCCGAAGGGTCCTAACAACCCTTGCCGGGTGCCGTCAGGCCCCGGTTTGGAATAACCCACGGCCTATTAGGCCCGCAGGGTCGACACAATGAGGACTGCTACTGTCATTTGCTGCCTGCCAAAACAAGCGAGTCGGTCCTAGCTACCCACAACTACGGAACAAAAGCGACCCCAAAACAGGCGGCCGAAAATGGCCGATTTTGCACAGCCCATGGCTGTCACCGTTCTTGTTACACGGAAGTGGATTGGGTGATAGTCTCTAAGAATCGCGCCGTCGATCTGAAGTAGGCCTGGCGTCGATTACCTGGCGTCGATTACTTGGCGTCGATTACTTGGCGTCGATTACTTGGCGTCGACTAGATTAGACGTCGATTAAACGTCGAACTTCACGCCTTGGGCGAGTGGCAGACCTTCGCCGTAGTTGATGGTGCACGTTTGTCGTCGCATGTAGGCTTTCCAGGCGTCGCTGCCTGCCTCGCGTCCGCCACCAGTATCTTTTTCGCCGCCGAAAGCGCCGCCGATCTCGGCTCCCGAGGTGCCGATGTTGACGTTGGCTATTCCGCAATCGCTTCCCGTAGGCGATAGAAACTTCTCCGCCTCTCGCATTCGTTCGGTGAAGATCGCCGACGACAAACCTTGTTGGACGGAGTTTTGGATCGCAATGGCCTCGTCGAGATCCTTGTACGTCAGCACGTAGAGAATGGGTGCGAATGTTTCTTGGTTAACAATCACCATGTCCTTGTTGGCTTTCACCAAAGTAGGCTCGACAAAGTTACCTGGACGATCGATCTTGTTGCCACCGTACAGCACTTCGCCGCCTGTCGCTCGTACTTGTTCCAATGCTGACATCATTCCGTCGACTGCGGTTTGGTTGATCAATGGCCCCATCAAGACGCCGTCGTCCCATGGGTTGCCGATACGAATACTCGGATACGCACCCAGCAGTTTTTCGGTGAATTTATCGGCGATCGATTCGTGGACGATAAGTCGCCGCAGTGTTGTGCAGCGTTGTCCTGTCGTTCCAACGGCTGCGAACAGCACCGCGCGTAATGCCAGATCCAAGTCGGCGCTTTCCGTTACGATCACCGCGTTGTTGCCGCCGAGTTCGAGTAAGGAGCGGCCGAGTCTTCCTCCCACCGCGGCGGCGACACTGCTGCCCATCTCGCAGCTTCCGGTCGCCGAAACGAGTGGGAAGCGGCGGTCTTCGGCAATCCACTTGCCAACTTGTGCACCTTCGCTGATGCACAAACCGAAGACGCCGTTCATGTCGTTGGCGGCGAGTACCTTGTTGACGATATTTTGGACGGCGATGGCTGTCAATGGAGCTGCGGGCGACGGCTTCCACACCGTGGAGTCGCCACAAACACCTGCGACGGCGGCATTCCAGGCCCATACGGCAACGGGAAAATTGAAGGCCGTAATAATTCCGACCGGCCCGAGCGGTTGCCATTGTTCGAACAAGCGATGTTGAGGTCGTTCGCTGGCGATCGTCAGTCCGTAAAGTTGCCGCGACAAGCCAGTGGCGAAGTCGCACATGTCGATCATCTCTTGGACTTCGCCTTCTCCTTCGGAGAGTACCTTTCCCACTTCCAAAGTGACCAGCAAACCTAAATCGGACTTGTGTTCGCGCAACGCCTGTCCGAGCTGTCGGATGACTTCACCACGGTGCGGTGGCGGAAGAACTCGCCATTTTTCAAAGCCGCACTCGGCCGTACCAACCGCCGCCTCGTAATCTTCGCTCGTGGCAGTCTTCACGCGGGCGATTACTTCGCCGGTCGATGGGTTAATCGAGTCGATTACGTTACCTGCAAGGTCGTCATGCCATCGCGACGTAAAGACGCCACTGTGAGTAGACTCGATGCCGAGGCGCTGCAACAGTTGATCGAACATGGACGGAGTCTCCTGAGGGTTTTGCAGAACCTTGCGGGTGGGCACGGGCCAAATAAGGTTGCCCATTGCCCATCTCTATAACCAACTGCAATTTACAGTTGCCCGCAAACAGCGGGAGACCCGAAAAAAGGGGTTGCTCACAATATACAGCTACTTGCAAAAATACAAGCTATGGGCACAAATCCAAATATCAATTCGCCGTTTTCAGTGGGCTAGCAAGGTCACTGGCTATTTCGTTATTTCGTGAAGCGCTTCGGAGAAGATACGCGTCGCGGTATCGGCATCGCCCTTAGTGATCATGAGTGGCGGGCAGAAGCGAATTGTATTTCGACCGCAGCCAAGCATCAGCAGGCCGCGTCGATAACAGGCGTGCACGAGTTCGTCGCGTTGACCAATGGCGCATTCTTTGGTTTCGCGGTTTTTCACCAACTCGACGCCAATCATGAGCCCCTTGCCACGGACGTCGCCGATGATTTCGTGCTCTTCCATCAGCTCAGTTAATCGGTCTTGCAAGTAGCCGCCGACCAGAGCCGCATTGTTGATGAGCGACTCTTCCAGCAGCGAGATTGTCTCGAGTGCCGCGGCACAACAGATCGGATTGCCGCCGAAGGTGCTGGCGTGAGAACCGGGTACCCAATCCATTACGGATTCTTTCGCGATCATTGCACCGAGAGGCATCCCCGATGCGATTCCCTTGGCCGAACAAACGATATCGGGCTCGACGCCCCAATGTTCCATGGCGAACATTTTTCCGGTTCGACCCATGCCTGCTTGCACTTCGTCGGCAATGAACAGGATACCGTGTTTGTCAGTCAGCTCCTTGAGGCGTCGATGGAAGTCGGCGGGCGGTACGAGATATCCGCCTTCGCCTTGAATGGGTTCGACGAAGATGGCTGCCACTTCTTCAGCGGGAACTGTTTGAGCGAATAGTTCTTCGATTTGACGGATTGTCGCATCGGTACAGGCGTCGGCATCGAGTCCACTGCGATATGTGTTTGGATAGTCGACGTGAGTGACGCCGGGAACGAGTGGAGCGAATCCCGCTTGCTGGATTACTTTGCTTCCGGTCAGCGACAGAGCGCCCATCGTGCGGCCGTGGAAAGCACCTCGAAACGCTAGGACTCGTGGGCGACGCGTATGGTAGCGGGCGAGCTTAAAGGCTGCTTCCACCGATTCCGCACCGGAGTTTGTAAAGAACACTTTTTTGGGCGATGTGCCAGGTGCAATCGCAGCCAGTTTTTCCGCCAGTCGCACTTGCGGTTCGTAATAGAAGTCGGTTCCCGACATGTGAATCAGAGAGGCCGCTTGCCGCTGGATCGCTTCGACAACACGCGGATGGCAATGTCCCGTTGAACACACCGCGATTCCGGACGTAAAATCCAGGAAGCGGTTGCCGTCGACGTCTTCGATCATGGAGCCCTGTCCGCGACCAACAACCAACGGGTAATCGCGAGTATACGAAGGGGACGTGTATTGCTCGTCGGTCGCGATTAGCTTTTGGGCCACGGGGCCGGGCAATTCAGTCTTAATTTCGGGAACTGTCATTTCTGTAATCCGCATCAACATTGTCGCTCTCCAATTCTTCGTAATCCAGTCTCACGGCTAGCCCAGATGCGTTTCCTGAAATGGCCTCCATCTTTCGCCACAAGAGGAATAACGCGAAGCGGGCTGATCAGTTGTCATCGATTTGGCGCAACGAGCTGCAAGACAAGGGGCTACTTGAATCCTAGGGTAGAATAGTCGGTGGGCAAGTCAGTCGTCGCAGCACGCGGTAAAGCTGGCACTCCATCGCAAGGACACGTCGCTACAACCGTAGAAATCGAAGCCTGTTGTGCAGCTTCTGTCGATAAGATCAGTAGTTTCGATCGCAACAAAAAATGCCTCGGCGCGTGGACGGATGACTGAGAGATGCCCGGCAAATGGCGGTCAGCTGGCAGATTGCGCGCCGCTTTGGCGATGACATGATGCTAGGGCCAAGGCGAAAACAGAGTTCGGCTGGTTGCGCGAAAAACTTGTTGCATGCAGAGCTGTTGTTAGAATAATTGGCACGTTCGATGAAGGAATAGAATTATGGCACACGGACCTCATCAATCTATCTCGACTGACAAGCCTCGCGATCGATTCGCACTGCAATTGTTTGATCAACTGTGGGAACGATACCGGGGTCGAGTATCTTACGTCCGCAAATACGAAGAGGTCGTGCGCAGCGCTGGAGCTACGTTCGTCAACGACCACATTGCCTTCCGGACCTTTGCCGTTCAGCAGCCGCTGGCGGGAATCAGTTGGCTATCGCGCATCTTTGAAGCTCTTGGTTATCGAGCGGCCGGTGTTTACAACTTTGAAACCAAGCATCTCAATGCCACGCATTACCAGCATCCGCATCCCGAATTCCCAAAGCTGTTCATCTCCGAGCTAAAGACTTGGGAACTTAGCGTGGTCGCTCAAAGATGCATACAGTCGTTCACCAACGGGCATCGCCAACCGATTGCCGCTGAAACTTTATCGGCACTTAATGCGCTTAATGACGAACCGACCAGTGATGTCGACAGCTTGATCGAAGAAGTCCTGTCTTACTTTCACCAGCTACCGTGGGAGTTGCCGGCGAAGGAAGATGTCGAGTTGTTGAATGGCGAAAGCCAATACGGTGCTTGGGTCGCCGTGCAT
>JBLHLE010000308.1:0-7512 GCA_047620805.1 Pirellulaceae bacterium | reverse complement strand
GCGGCCTTTCGAGCCCGCAACGATAATCGTGTCGCTATTGTGAACGGTGAGTTTCGCGGTCACCGCCAAGCGTTGCTCGCCTCGCACGAGAAAGACCTTCCCGTCCAATTGGCTCACTGAAACCGTCGATGGATTTGGCGTCAATCGCATACTGATAAATATCAACGCCAGCAGCGCCGTAGTGATCGCGCCGTACAGCCCAACTCGACCTGCTGACCAATAGCCCTTAGATTTCGCTGGCGAGTTAACTGATTCAACGGGTTTAGCCGATTCAACGGGCGAAGCTCCATTGTCGAAGGGCGAATTTACATTGTCGACGGGCGGGCCAGCGTCGAGAACTGATTCTGCATATTCGCGAATCAGCTGCGTTTGCAGGCAAAGGTCGACGAACTCCGCTCGACGCTCGGTATCGCGCCGCAGGATGTCGTTAAGCCGCCGTGTTTCATCGACGTCGAGTTCGCCGTCCAAGTAGCGAGTGACGGTTTTGAGAAAGTCGTCGCGGTTACGATTATTTTTTGTCTGTCATTGCGGCGCTCTCTCGTCGGCCAATTTGCTTTCGATGCAATCGGCTAGAGTCCGATATATTCGCGACAGCGACACATAGACGGCGTTGGCTTTGCGACCGAGTTGCTCGGCGACATCGATGGCCCGCATGCCTTTGACATACCGAAGTTTGACGAGCTGTTGCGAGTTCGGGGTCAACTGTTGAAGGCAATCAGTTAAGGCTGCACTCTGGGTAGCGATCGCTTCGGCATCGCGTTGTCGAGTTTCTTCGGCGAGCAGTTCGAGAACATCCGAATCCAGGACGGTGGCTTGCGTTTTTTGGTTTCGCAAAAGTTCTCGTCCACGGTTTCGGGCTACCTGCCAAGACCAAGCGAGTAAATGATCCACTGAATCGAATCGCCGTTCGGGCTGAAGCGCTTTGAGTAATAAATCCTGATAAACATCCTCTGCAGAATGCACATCGCGTAACATTCCCCACGCCAACGTCAGAAATTTAGGCCTTTCAGCGAGCAATGTTTGGACGATTTGGTCGTGAGACAGTGTCATGCGGAGTCTATTGAGAGAGGAATTGCCGAATTCGGTCGACCGAAACGGTCGTACTCAAACAATACCATGCGCCAGACGACAATCTCTTTACACAGAACTGTGAATTATTTCCAAATTCGCGATAAATGGCGGTTTTGCGGGGACGCGAGCTATACCTGGACCTCGGGCATGTCGCCTGTGCTATCCGCGAATGAACGCACGGGCACCTGGAGTCGATCGAGCATCGTCAGGAACAGGTTAGCGCATGGCGGTGCGTTTTGTTGAAAATTTAAGTATTGGCCATGCCGCAGTCCGAGTTTGCGACCCCCGGCGAAGATCAAGGGATAGTTTTCCGTGCCATGAGTTTTGGCGTTGGTGCTTCCGTACAACACCATCGTACGGTCAAGTAAATTGCCATCCGATTCGGGTGTTTCTTTGAGTCGGTTGAGGAAGCGACTTAGCTGTCCGGCGAGATACTCCTGTAACTTTCCGAGCGACTCAGGGTCTTTGGCTTGCGCGTGTCCCATACTGTGCCAATTGCTCGCGCCTACTAGTCGGGGAAAGCGATTGCCCGAGAGGGACGTCGAGAGGTTTTGGCCGATTTGATAGGCGGTCAGTCGAGTCGTATCCGTTTTAATCGCCAGATAGATGAGGTCAAACATTGTCGTCAAGAACTCATCGGGCTGGTCGAGTGTCAGTTTTACCTTGAGCGTGGACGGGGCAATTTTCGGTTTCGCGCTCTTGGCCCATTCTTGTGCACCTTGAATCCGCTGCTCGACCTCTCGCACCGAATCGAGGTACTCCTCCAGCTTCTGTTGATCTCGCTTACCGAGTCGCCGATCAAGATCGCGAGCGCTGTTTAATACGCGATCGAGGATACTTGCGTCTCGTCGCATCTGAAAGCGTTCTTGTTCCGTTGGCACTCCGAATAACTTTTGGAAGATAGTCTCCGGTTTGGACATCGCCGAAATCGCGCGTCCCTCTTTCGTATACGAGATCGTTCTTGTCCGCGTGGGCTCGCCGACACCGCCATCAGATGAAAGTACCAAAGACGGAAACTGTGTTTTGTCGCCGACGTATTGCGCCGCTAATTGATCGAGTGAGATTCCGTTAATGAAATTCGGCGCCTTCACTGGTACGCCGGTAAGAAATGAGTCGCCAGAATCGTGACCTGGTACGGAGCGGACCTGCTGGTGACAAAGCCCCTGCATTACCGTAACCTCTTCGCGAAGAGGCTCCAGAGATTGCAATGTTTTGGAGAACTGAAAATCTGTACCTGTCCCTTTCGGGAACCAGTCCCATTCTTCGTGTGGCTTACCAGACGCCACTTGGCTGATTCCAAAGGGGAAGTAGAAACAGCACATTCGGCGAGGAAGTTCGGTGACTGGTGCCGCGTGGCCAGTGTCAACCATGCTCTCCAGTAGCGGCAATGCCATCGCCGCACCCGTGCCGCGCAAGAAAGTTCGACGATGCAAGTGCCAGGATTTTCTCGCCATGATGATTCCTCTTATTTTTTATCGAGACGTATGCGACTCCGCGAAGCACGAAGAAACTTTCACTTTGTCCGAAACGGCTCGCTCGTTGTAATCGAGACGATCAACTCGTCAATTTTGTATTCGGATTTTTCAAACGACTTCACCAGCTTATCAACTGTTGGCTGGTCAGTCAGTTCCAAGCTTCGTCCCAGCCCATAGGCTAGCAAGCGTCGGACGAACGCGCGCACGAAGCGATCTCGCTCGTGATTCAACAGGTGGTCCTTCAACTCTGCGAAGCCATGAATTTCATGGCCACCGGGCAGAATTGAGGTTACTTCGATATCCGTTGGCGACCGTGAAGCTACTTGAGTCTCGCCTTTTACGGGTTTTGGCCGCTTGTTTTGAGCTGTTTTTTTGTTCGGCGGTCCCCTTTTTCCGACGGGAAAACGACGTTCGGTGCGGAACACTCCCACCGCGTCGAAATTCTCCAGAGGGATGCCCCACGGGTCGATATCGCGATGGCAAATGTTACAAGATTCCTTGTTGCGGTGAAGTTCAAGTTGCTTCTTAAGTGACAAAGATTCGAACTCAGGGTTGTCCGCGTCCAGTTCTGGCACATCTGGTGGCGGCGAAGCTGCCGGATCGCCTAGCAATCGATCCCGAATCCACGCGCCGCGGTAAATCGGATGGGAGTCTTGTCCGTCTGAATTGCGGAGCAGGATACTTGCCTGGCCCAGCAGACCGCCGCGGTTGCTATTGGGTTCCAACGCCACCCGTACGAACCCTTCAGCGGGTGGACCACTGAGTCCATAATGTTTCGCGAGGGGACGATTGAGCATGGCGAAGTCGGAATCGATGAGGTTGAGAGCACTCAAGTTTTTGTGTAAGAGTTCGGCAAAGAAGTGCTGAGTCTCTTTGCTCATGTGTTCTTTTAAATCGTGGTCGAAATTTGGGTAGTAGTCCGGATTGACGGCAACTCGATTGATACCTGACAGGTCGAGCCATTGGTCGGTAAAGTTGGTGACGAAATTCCACGAGCGTTTATCGTCCAGCATCGCGCGAGTCAATTTTGCGATAGCGGTCGGGTTGTTGAGGTCGCCCTTCTGTGCCAGTTCGAAGAGTCGTTCGTCCGGCATCGTGCTCGACAGGAAGTAGGACAACCGAGAAGCCAATTCGTGGTTGGATAGCGGCTGCTTCTCTGTTTTCCCGTCCGTCGGTTCCACAAGGAATAAGAAGTCCGGGGCGACGAGGACTTCCGCGAGCACCTCGCGCATCGCGAATTCCAGCGACGGCATGTTTGGCCGCAAGTCGTCGTACACGGCGAGCGAACGATCAACTTCTTTGCTCGAAACTGGCCTGCGAAAAGCCCTTTGCATGAAACGCTCGATCACCTGTCGAGCGTACGCCCGTTCGTCAGTTCTGACTAACTCGGAAGGGAAAAGAATATTCGTGTGATGACGCGGTGGCCACTGTTCATTAAGCGCCGCTTCGAAGACGACGGAATGGATAGTGAACCCTTTGGGTCCTGTCGGTTTGGTTCCTCGCTTCGGTGCGCCAAACTCGGGGCGATACGAGTCGTGAAAACCGATTCGCATGCCAGGGTTTCGCTGCTCGCGCAAGGGTGTCGCCGGATCGATCAAAGGAAAGTCTTCCAATCGTCCGCGCACTTCATAAGAGTGCGGCTCGCCTTTGGCCGACGTGATCTTAACCTCGTCAACAAGTTTGATATGGAAGTTATTCGGGCTGGCGCGTTTGCCGAGGTAGACTCCCATAATAGGTATCGGCATGTTGTCTTCGGCATTAGAGCTTAGGCGGACTTCAACTCGAAACTCTCCTGCATGAGGATAATTCTTGAACGTCATGATGCCGCCCGAGGGAACCTGCCGCTCCGAACCTTGACCGAATCCTTCGCGGTTGAGCTGGTCTCCGCCATGCTCTTCTCGGATCAATTGGGGAGGCTCATCGGTCACAATCGCTTTGGCGAGCGCAGTGCGGGCCATCTTTAGGTAGTGCTCGATCAACAACGGCGACATCCGCAAAACCGAACCATTGTTTCCGAGTCCGTCGGGAGAGATTGCGTCGGCTGGTAGGTCCTTAGAAAAATCGAGATGCACGCCAAGCAGATCGCGCATCGTATTGTCGTATTCGTATCGAGCCAGGCGTCGCATCACAACTTGCCCACCGGTACTTCGCTTGACTGCGATCGCTCGTTTCAATTCAGCTGTCATCCAGCGGACGATCATCTCGCGCTCTTCGATGCTCGGCTGCTTCGCCTTCTCCGGCGGCATGTCGCCTTGATTGAGCTGATTGAGGGCATCGTGCCAAGTCTCTCCGTCGCTGCCGTCGGCCATGTCTGGATCGAGTGCACTGAGTCGCACTTTGGCTTGCTGTTTCTTGTCGCCGTGGCATTCAAAGCAAAATCGCGCAAGTAGCGGTCGCACGTCAGCTTGAAACGAGGACAAGGATTGCTGTTGAGCTTCCTCGGGAGTCACTGCCCACACATTAGACGCGCTTACAATGGAAGTGCACAAACTGATGAGGACGATCGCAAGAAATTGAGAAATAGTTTTATTCATCGGCGTTGGTTTTGAGCAGTCTGGTTGGCTACACTCAATCTGAAATTCCCGCAGTGAAGATGACTTGAAGCTCGCTCGCCTCAATCACATTGATCTGGAACTTATTATATCACATCAACTCTGATCTATGGCTTATTGCCATGCATTCTTCATTTGGCTTGCAAATTGGAGATTATCGCGAAATTTCTAACCAAGAACCACCCGCCGTGGAGCCTACGAAAGACACCGTGAGCTCTGTATAGTTTTCTAGAGGAATACGAGCACAAAACGAGTATACTAGAAACCTGAATCTGACCGTTTAACCCGGATTATTCATGAAGATCGCAGTGGATTGCAGTAGATCGCTCATGAATAATCCGGGTTTAAGGAAAGGATCCTTGAGGTCAAGCATAGACGAATTATTACGAGGTAGACCGAATGAAACGACGTAGTTTTCTCTCTGCAGCTGGAGTGTCGATTGCCCTTCCTATGCTCGAGGCGATGACGCCCATTTCACGTGCCGCTAGCGAAGCGACTAAGCCGGTAAAGAGATTCGTCTGTCTGTCGAACAACTATGGTATTTATAAGGACACGTTCTTTCCAAGTTCCGATCAGGCTGGTGCGAACTATCAGCTGCCGAAAACTCTCGAGCCACTAGAGAGGCATCGGAAGGATTTCAACGTCTTCTCGAACCTGGATCACGGAAATACGATTGGCCATCAAGGCGTGCCAGTCCTGTTGAGTGGAGTACGTCCTCACCTCGCGACTCACTACGCCGAAGGCAACATTAGCGTCGACCAGAAGATCGCCGAATACGTTGGCGCCGAGACGCGATTTCCTTCGATGACGGTTCGAGTCAACGAAGCGAACTTTGTCAGCTTCACGCGAACAGGCGTACAGGTTCCTGCGATCGATCTGCGAGGAATGTTCCGGGCTCTATTCTTGGCCGAATCCCAAGACAAGAAAGCAGCGGCCGCGGAAAAACTCAAGCGACAGAGCAGTATCCTCGATGTCGTCATGGACAAAGCAAAATCTGTCAACAAGGGACTTGGCCAACGCGACCAAAGAAAGTTTGCCGAATACCTCGAGGCAGTGCGAACGCTGGAAAAGAAAATCGAACAACAACGGCCGTGGCTGGACAAGCCCAAGCCGGAAACAGATCTGGCCGAACCTCAGCAAGGAAAAGGAACGGAGGCAGACTTGCGCGCCATGGTTGAACTCATCGCACTCGCAATTCAAACGGACTCGACACGCGGCATCACGTTGTCGTCCGGTTTCGTCAACGGCGACTTTGGACTCAATGGCGGCTATCACGGTTTCTCGCATCACGGTGAACGTCCCGATCATATTGCTGCCCTGAACCTCATCGAACGCAATAAGATCACGCAGATGGCGCACCTTATCGATCTGCTCAAAGCTCAGGAAGATACGATCAACGGTGGAACGCTCTTTGATCACACGACGATCCTGTTCGGCTGCGGTATGGCAACGGGACCTCACTCCACCAAGAACCTGCCCTTATTGCTTGCAGGCGGTGGTTTCAAATTGGGCGAGCACATGGTTTGCCCAGAAGAGGAAGGTAAACGAATCCCCGCCGCCAACCTGCTCCTTTCCATCCTGCAGAATCACGGTCTCGAAATCGACCAATTCGGCACTAGCAACGGGACGCTCCGCGGACTCGAAACGAAAGTGTGAGAGAATGGCAACGTGAAAGGATGGCAACGTGACAATGTGGGATGATTTACCACTGGGAACACCGCTCTAAAAATCCCATCCTGAAAAATCCCATCCTGAAAAATCCCATCCTGAAAAAGTTCGTCGCTATGTACCGTTTACTTATCCATTGCCGTCTTCAACAGTCACTTTGTCACCGACTTAGTTTGTCACTTTGTCACCGACTTAGTTTGTCACCGTGCCGCGTCTTGGTCTTGTTACTGCTGGCAACTACGTGCCTGATCGGAGCCACGTCCGCGGCGGACGATTCCTTGTCTCAATTGACCCCTTTTCTCAAGCAGCACTGCTACGAGTGTCACGGGGTGAAGAAGCAAGAGAACGACAAACGGTTTGATTCGCTCGATACTGATCTTTCCAACATTGAGACGGTCGCATCTTGGCAGGGAATTTTGGATCAGTTGAACTTGGGAGAGATGCCGCCCGAGGATAAACCGCAGCCGAGCGTAGCGGAAACGGCGAAAGTCATTGAGTTATTGAATGGTAAATTGCGTGAGGCCTACGCGAAATTGCGCAGTACTGGAGGTCAAACAGTTGCGCGTCGGCTAAATCGGTTTGAGTTGCGAAATACGGTGCGAGACTTGTTGTACATCAAAGACCCCGAATTGCGCATCGGCAATGTTGCTCGACTTGTAGACAACAATGGAAATGGTCGCGTCGAGAACACTAGCACGGATCCTTTTCGCTTGTTTCCTGCTGACGAAGAAGAAGACGGCTTCGAC
>JBLHLE010000307.1:0-7520 GCA_047620805.1 Pirellulaceae bacterium | reverse complement strand
ACGACAACGCGCGTTTGAGCAATCTGCTGCTGACGATGCAGCAACGTTGCGGAGTGGAAACAGAACAGTTCCAGGACAGCCTTAATGTGATCTCTGAAGTGGTGGCGTGAACATGCGAAACATATTTCCATTGCTATTCACCGTTGCGTTTGGCGCGTGCCTGGCAACGGTCGGCGCTGTAGAACCGCAATTTCGAACCGACGACGGCGTGGACAAGAAACTGCCGTGGTTCAAACTTGTAAACGGCCAATTCCCTCCGGCTGGTTCCGCGCACTACATCCAAGGCGAGCTCATCCGGATGGATCACACCGAACGGCAGTTGGTGATTCGCGTGGATCGCAACGATTCACAGCAGCGAGGTGTCTGGGACTTGCCGCTGCCACTGGACATGCTGCCTTACGGTTCCGTCTACTACAACGGCGCCCCGGCCGCATTGTGTGATATTCCACTGGGCACGCATCTACACACGTGGTGCTACGAGAAAGATGAAACGGACGAACGCCCGCCCTTGGCCGTGTTCCATGATCGAGTCTCACCGGAAGTGGCGTTCAGGCGCTGTATTCGCATCCAAGACGATTTTAGCTACCACGCAAGACAACAGCAGGTGTGGAGAATTGACAGCGCTGATCTGCAGAAAAAGAAACTCGCCGCCACGCTTCTGCAGGACGGGAAACCTGTTGGCGAATCGAAGTCGTTCGATCTGCTCGGTCGTACGCGAGTCTTCCAGAAGCATGGATTCGGAACGCTGGAATCACTGGCGAAGGATCAGTTAGTGCAGTTCAACCTCACCTGGGTTGGGTTGTTTGGAGCGGGTCGAATTCTGGAGATTTATCTCGACGAAGACAGTCGTAAGCTGGCGACCGATCAACAACTGGCACGTCATCAGCTGCACATTCGCGAACGCGGATTGCCGGCCTGGGTGGATGCCGTCGACGACAAGAAACAGATCGTGACAATGACGTTTTTTGATGGCCTCGATCCAGCCCTGTTCGAGGAGCTGACCAACATCAATCCCGAACCGCTCGGCTGGCCTGCCACGCTTTTCGGCAAAGGCGGGGCGAAGGATGACCTGGCACCGAAAGGCACTATTGCCGTCGCGCGTGAGTCACTCATGACGTACGATCCAACGAATGATCGCAAAGGTGGCAACATCCTGAAATTCAGTAAAGTGCCGGTCTTGCCTGGATCCAGTGGCGTGCAGATCGAACTGGAGTGCGGCATGCTACTCGAAGGCTTCCGGCCCGCGAAAATTATCCGCTTCTATCCCGCCAGTTGGCCCTTCATCACGGTCCCGATGGAAGAATCCTTCCACGGCCGCGAGTGATTGGCCGTAGATCATTCGAGTCGCGTGCTTTCCTGGTAATAGAAATTGCTGTGGGAGCAAAAGCCGACACTCAATAGACTCGATTCACGACCTCAGCTCTTTGAGACATTCCGAATTTCCCCAAGAGATTCAGCACCCTGCAAAATACGAATGAAAATACGACTCAATCGAAACAAATGGGCCTGACCCCTTTTCGCCAAACGAAATCTCGAGCGACATTTCATCGATTGCTTTGTCCACGGAACGGGGATCGGCGATCGGCAATTGATGCTCGAGTTCCGCTTGTTCTGTTAGCAGCTCTCCTTGGGCTTCGTTGGAGAGGTTGATGAGGCGATTTGCGAGGGGCCCCGTTGTGGAAGACCCCGTTGTGGAAGACCCCGTTGCCGTCGCTGAGATACTCGCTGCCAATTTCTGGGCAGCAAGGAGATTGATCTTATTGACTACTTTGAGGGCGTCCGTGACATTTAACCTTCCGTCGTTGTTCGCGTCGGGACGATGTTTTCCTATTGGTGAGCGGACGAGGGTTTGCCGCTCCAGATCCTCAACGTCTCCGATGATCTTGTCGTTGAGCAAATTGAAGAGTACGAGTGCATCGTTGGCAGAGGTAGAGCCGTCTTCATTGATATCGGTATCGTCGGAGCCGTTGTGCCAATCCCACTTGTAAACTAGTTCAACACTGGCGCTGGTCCTTCCCGCAGCTTCGCCTGCCACGTCGTATTGCATCGTAACTCTGCCAAAGAAATCGTCGGGTGGGTTGTAGACGATTGACTGACCGTCGTCGCTGATCGTAGCACTTCCAACGTCGGGTGGTGTCGACAGCGATAGTTGAGCGATGGTTGTACCCAGATTGTCGTTTTGAAGTACGTCGATCGTCACGGGACCTTGTTCACGCGTGGCAACAAGATCGTCAGTTGCTCCCAAGCCGACGTAGAGCTCGTACTCAACTTGTTGGGGATTGCCTAGTTCGACGATTTTCACTGTCGACGAGGAGATGCCATATAGATAGTCGCCGACTCGCACACTGCGTTGAGCACGGTCATCGAAGTCGATGTTGCCAGCTTCGGTGATTCCGTTCTCCAAGTCGATGTCGAACATGCGAATGCCGTTTTGAATCTCGCTGCCATCTTCGAGCGTCACATCCGTCCAGCCGAACCATCTCGATTGGGAGTAGATGGGGAGAGCGAGCATGTGGTGTTGGGGAAGATAAGTTACGGCGTGATGATCTCCCATCGCTCGAGCGCTGGGCGCAACTGGAGTCCAAAGGTCTCGGCCTCCTTCAAAGGAGTAGCGGTCGACGAGAGTAGGGTTGTTTGGATCGGATACATTGAACAGCGAAATCTGCAACTCTTCGTATAAGCCGGAGGTTTCGTCCGCGTTGCGGCCAATACCGATCAAGTGGTCTTCACCGATCGGCTGTAGGTAGTTTGAGAAGCCGGGAACTTTTAACTGTCCCTTGACGACGGGGTTGGTCGGGTCACTCAAGTCGATCACAAACAGTGGGTCGACGGTGCGGAAGGTGACAACGTACCCTCGGTCGCCCACAAAACGAGTCGCGTAGATCTGCTCGCCTGGAGCCATGTCATTAATCTGTCCAACGATTTCAAGTGCCGTTCCAGAGTGCTCCATGACATACAGATCTGCACCACTTTGCCAATTTGACATCGCCGTGATTCTTAAGAAGCCGTTGTGTTCGTCCATCGAGAAACTGTTGTCGAGCCAACCTGGAATTGAGCCCTCTGCGGTTTGCGTAACACCGTGACCATACAGCTCGAACTCAAGTTTGCGGATCTCAGTCTCCTGCGACCAGATGCCATCGTCGATGAGACTGTTAGTCCGTTCGGCTAGATAGATTGCCGATGTGGAGACATAAATCTCGGTTTGACCGGTGGTGACGTAAGCGGAGCTGGCCTCGGGACCGATAATGCTGCCATCGACATCGAATGAAACAACGTTCGTCAAATTCCAATTGCTTTCCGCATCGGAGATACGTATTGCACTGTAATCGACGAGAGTTCCAGTTCTGGTGGCGCCATCGTCGTCGGTCGCCGTAAACGACGGCATCGCCAACTCGCTAATTTGGCTATCCATCCGGTCGACGAATTCTGTCGCGGTTTCGTAGAAGCAGCCCTGGCTTGATTCTGCGTCGAGGCAAGTTTTCTCCAATTCGATGTACGGTTGCAGATTGGCAGATGTGACAACGTAGACCGTGCCGTCGACCGCCCGCGATTGGAAGTGGCTACCATCGAGCTTCGTTTCTTCAATCATCTGTAGTGCGGTGGGGTCCGATACATCAAAGATCGAGACCATGGTGCTTCCGGGAGTGATATTCGGATTATAGCCCCAGAACCATTGTGCATCGTCTTGCTCTTGAGCGGTCCAGATAACAGTCAGACGATCGTCGATTAGGTACTGTTCAATGAGCGGACCATCGAACGATAGCCGTCGAGCAACGGAAGGATAATTTGCGTTGCGAACATCCATGACGACCAGTTCATGGAGTTGCTCCGAATCTTCCGTGCGATTCGAAAGTTGGTATAGGAAGCTGCCGTCGGTCTTGATCAGATCGCCTTCGTCAACGCCCTGGACTTGCACGTTTGTACCGCTTGCCTCGTTGGCCAGCGGGGCGACGTTTAGACCATCAGAGACAGCGAAAACAATGTTAGCGTCTGTAACCCCGCCTCGTGCAAAATACTGCCAATCATACGATGGTGCGACCTGTCCGAAACGTCCTGAATGAGTCCTCAATAGGCCATCGCGAATGAAACTTTCAAACTCTTGTTGAGAAGCGAAGTAGTCAGGATCTGAGCTGGAGTTTACGTCAACGGTGACCGTCGCTGTATCGCTGGCGCCGAATTCGTCGACTGCAGTGTATGTGAACGTGTCGAGGCCAACGTAGCCTGTTGCAGCGACGTAGTTGACTGAAAGACCGTCTGCGGAAACAGCTACAGTACCACCCGCTGAGGTCGTTCCAACGGCGGAAATCGTCACGCCAGCATACGAACCGAACGCTTGGTCGTTGTCCACGATTGTAAGATCGGCGGACGTATCGACTCGCTCCCAGTCGTCAACGGCGGTCACGGGGTCGACAAAGTTGAGGTACGCCGTCGCCGTCGTGTCAGCTCCGTACTTCGACTCGTAGGTGTACGTGAAAGAGTCGTGGCCAGACGTTTGGCTGTTTCCGGTAATTAGAAGTGTTACACCGTCGTCGGCAATGGCGACAGTTCCATTGTTTGGCTGTGAGGTTATTGTGACGGCTACTACTTCATTCCAGTCTTGTTCTTCGCTGACGTAGTCGCGGTGGTAATATGACAAGTCCAATTCTTCGCCGACTGCATCGTTGCGGACAGCGTAGGTCGCGGGACTAGTGCCGGGCCAGAACAACCCGTCGTCGGCAATTGATGCAAGTAATTCACGCGACTCGAGGTCTTCCAATTGGAGACGACGCGGGCGTCTTCGAGAGGTTCGATTCGATGCGATCTTCATGAGCACGTTTTCCGAGGAGAGTCTTGTAGCCTATATCGCCATATATATAGAGGGCCGATATTATCGTGCATTGTCACGGTGGCGAATTGTAGCGAATTGTAGCGAAACTCGTTCCCTAAGTCCTGTCCAGTTCAGAGGTTAATTAGGGGACCGCGGATAAAGTTCGTCCACATTGGTCATTTTATCAGCGCGCGCGGCGATTCCCAGAAATTTTCGTCCCCTTTCTTACTATCGGGCACGGTCCGTCGGCTCCAGCATTCGATCGGCGAAATAGGGGTGACGTAAACTAAGGCGACCTTTAGAGATGGGGAGATGAGGCGAATTCAAATCTGATGGCTTAGTTGCGCGGGTAAGAAACTCTAACGCTTAAGAAAGGACTCGATCCCGCCGAAATACGCGGCCTGAATCGAGTTCCCCAATACTCTTCCCTCTTTCCTTCTTCTTCTCTGCGGCCCTCCCCGCCTCTGCGACCTCTGCGTTTAGCACTGAATACTAGTTCCCGAGACGTCTGGACGATTGTTCTTAAACGCAGAGGAAGAAGAATAGGGCCAGACCGGCCAGAGACAAAAGGGGACAACAGAGACAAAAGGGGACAACAGAGACAAAAGGGGGCAACAGAGACAAAAGGGGGCAACAGAGACAAAAGGGGGCAACAGAGACAAAAGGGGCCAGGGGTCTTTTCTGTCAATAGCGGTAGTCATCTGCTGGATTTGGTTGGTCGGCCGCGTGGTCGGAGCGTGGATTCGAGTCCCGACCGCTTGGCAGTTTCGTGCGACCAGTCTTGTTCGCCAAAGGGAGTACCGCGTTTGACGCTGTGCCGAACGGCCTCTAACTCTTTTTTGGTGAGCGGGGCGTTGACTCGCTCCGCCCAACCGGGGAGTCGTGCTAAGGGCCACGGCGACAGGAGTTTGGGTGACGGCACTGGTTTTTGCAGCCACCGCCACAGAGATCCCCACTGCCATTGTTGGGCGCTTTTGACTAGCCCTGCTCGTAGTGCATTGCGTTCCACGTATCTGCAAACGGTGTAGAAGTGAGCATCATCTTGAACAGGGAAACTCTTGAATCGGCCTTGGTAAACGTGACCTTCTCCAGCAGTCTGGCAGTGTGCATGGTAACGCATGGTATGAGTACCAGTCACCCAACCCAGAAAACGTCCCATCTCACCATCGACCAAGGGCCGTAGAACCATATGCCAATGATTAGGCATCAGTTGCAAGGCAAATAATTCTACATTGTAGAATTGGAGTCCTTCACCAACTATCCGCTCAAAGGCCTCAAAATCTTCGTCCTTACGGAATATCGTAGCGCGACCGTTCCCTCGATTGAGGGCATGGTAAATCGCTCCAGCTTCATCTGCTCGTTTCGGTCTGGCCATCACAAAAGTATACCATGCCGCAAATCGCATGTAAAAGTGCTATTCGCCAAATAGACAGTCCTGGCCCCTTTTATTCATTCCTCAAGTTTCATCATACCGACTAAATCGATGAGTCACGGTTCGATCACCAGCGGCATGATGGACGCATCGCCTTCACACAAGTCGGCAAATTACCGCAACGCAGTTAGTTGTACCTCTATCTCGGAATGGAGAATTGCGGCTTTGATTTGGATTCGGAGAGGTTCATGGCGTAGTATATGCCGCTACGTCGCGCCGTCATAGAATGTTGGCATGATCAACAATTCCTCGGAACAACCAACCGTTCAACGACAACGCTTTCGATTTAGCATGCGAACCATGCTGATCGTTGTGACGCTGGTGTGTCTAGTCATTGGCGTGGTTTCTGCTTGGGAGTTTCGGAGGGCACGTCACGAAGCGTACCAAGCGAAGTGGGCGGAATTGAAAGGGTGGGTAAATGAAGAAGCTTCGTGTGAAATTGAAGTAACTGAGTTGATGATCACGGATGACCAACTCACCGAACTGCCACACGAGATTGGGAAGCTCATTAACTTAAAGAAACTGAGTATCATTTCCACTCAACTCACCGAGCTACCACCAGAGACCGGCAATCTCACAAATCTGACGACGCTGTTACTCTTCCAAAACCAATTCACCGAGCTACCATCGGAAATTGGAAAGTTCACAAACTTAAAGGTGCTGGGTTTCACAGGCAACCAACTCACCGAACAGCCACATGGAGTTTGGCGACACATGAATCTGACGGCGTTGTACCTCAGTGAAAACCAACTCACCGTGCTACCCGTTGAGATTGGGAACCTCGCGAAGCTAACGGAACTGACTCTCAATGGAAATCAACTCACCGAATTGCCGAACGAGATTGGGAAGCTCACAGACCTAAACAAGCTATGGCTCGGCAGCAACCAACTCACCGAACTGCCGCACGAGATTGGGAAGCTCACGAATTTGACGACGCTGTATCTCAACGACAACCAACTCACCGAGCTACCACCCGAGATCGGGAAGCTCACGAATCTGACGACGCTGAAACTCAACGACAACCAACTTACCGAGCTACCGGCTGAGATTGGCAATCTCACGAATCTGACGACGTTTTATCTAGGTTACAACCAACTTACGGAGCTACGAGCTGAGATTGGCAATCTCACGAATTTGACGTTGCTGTATCTAGGTGCCAACCAACTTACCGAACTACTGCCTGAGATTGGAAAACTCACAAAGCTGAAGTGGCTGTATCTAGGTGCCAACGATCTTACCGAGCTACCGCCTGAGATTGGAAAACTCACGAATCTGACGACG
>JBLHLE010000306.1:0-7526 GCA_047620805.1 Pirellulaceae bacterium | reverse complement strand
AGCAAAAAAGGCGTCATCAATAGAGGGGCCCTTTTTTAAGTGGCGAGTCCGGGAGTCGCACCCGACTGACAAGGCTTATGAGGCCTCGTTGAGCACTGGCCCACCCGCGTCAAAGTTACAGATATAGACGCGAATGTAGCCCACAGGTTCGCTCTGCCGAATTTGTTTTCACAGGCAAAAGATAGCAGAGGTCCGTTCCGCTTTGCTATTTCGAGCCTGGGCACTGGGACGAGTGTACCCTCGCCGACGAAGTACTAGAATCGCGTCACTGAGAATGGCTTCGGGTCGACGTGCGGTTTCTCGTCGTTCAGCAACTCGGCTACGAGCTTCCCCGTTCCGGGAGCCATAGTTAGTCCGAGCATATTGTGTCCGGCGGCGATCCAGACGTTGGAGTATTTTGGACAGCGGTCGATGATTGGTTTTCCGTCGTATGTCATCGGTCGCCAGCCGTACCACTGTTCCTCGACCGGTTCGGTATACGGCTGGTGGAGATAGTGAGTCGCTCCTTCGCGGAGCAAATTCAACCGGCGCGAGTTTAGCGTTTCATCGTAACCAGAAAACTCCATCGTCGATCCCAACCGATACCCCGAAGCCATCGGAGTAACACCGACTTTGTGCTCTTGGAGCAGCATCGGAATGCGGGGACATTTTTCAGGACGAGGCATTGTGATGGAATAGCCTTTTCCCGGCTGAATGGGAATTTTGCAGCCGAGGTGTTTGTTTAAGAGCGGAGTAACAGCTCCTGTGGCGACGAGAAACGCATCGGCAGGAATATCGCCTTGATTGGTCGCGATTGCCGACGCGGAGCCGTTGCCGATAATGCCAGTAAATTCGCAGTTCTCTTTGATCTCAACACCCTTGCGGATCAGAGCCTCCTTCCAATTCGACATCAATTTGTCGGGCCGTATGTGGCAGTCCATCTCGTAGTGCCAGCCGCCGCCCAGTCCACCGACGAGAGCGGGTTCGAGATCGACCAATTCGCTACCGTCGTAGCGACTCGCCGCGACACCGAATTCATCGCGCAGCAATTTGTCGGTCGCTGCGTAACCAGCCATACCCTTCTTTGACTGGTAAACGAATAGGCAGCCGACTTGCTCCCACTCGCATTCGATTCCCTCTTTGCTCAAGATCTCTGGAAAGAGCCGGCCGGATGAGTCGAGCAATTGCGCTCGGGCTCGAGCAAACTCCAGCATGTCGCGATGATTACATCGCCGTGCAAACTTCAGCAACCAAGACCAGAGATTCCAGTCCAACCGCGGTTTGATTTTAAACGGAGAGTTGCGACTCAGCAGTGCTTTGAATGTCTTCTTGATCGCCCCCGGTTCGTTCAGAGGCAAAACGTGGCTGAGCGCGATCAGTCCGCAATTGGCGTGCGAGCACGCTTTTCCGAAACCCGCTTTATCAATAATCGTCACAGACCAATTGGACTCGGCAAGAAAATGCGCGCACGCGGCACCAATAACTCCGCCTCCGATAATGACAACGCTTTTCTCTTTCACCGTCACTCCACCGAACTTTCTAAACCAAAACGAAATGGATCATCTGGATCGAACAACACGTCGACGACTCCGTTGACGTAGGCTGTACCAATGATCGTCGGCAGGATTCCATTGTCCACTCGACGGTATGTTGCTTCAAAAACACTTCCGACGATCGACTCCTGTCGCCAAACTTCGCCTGCGGCCAACTTGCCATCGTCTGCCAGACAGGCGATCTTGGCACTTAGTCCCGTGCCACAGGGCGAGCGGTCGTATTCCTTTCCAGGGCAGAGCACGAAATTTTTGGAATCCGTTGGCCCGTCCGAATCGCTAAACAGTTCAACATGATCGATGACTGAACCATCGTCGCCTGTGATAAACATCTCCTGCAATTCCCGCCTCACCAACCAGCAATACTCCGTCAGCTCATCAGCTCGGCTAAGTTTGAGTTGTTGACCGTGATTCGAAACGAGGAAGAACCAGTTACCGCCCCAGGCCACGTCGCCAGCCACTTCTCCCAACTCAGGAGTATTCAGTGTCACGTTTTTTCGCGTTCGATAGCTGACGACATTTTCGACGGAAACGCGGCCGTCGCTCAACAGTTCCGTGGTGACAATGCCAACGGGTGTCTCGATGCGATGCACGCCAACATTCAGTCGTCCGAGGTAGGCCAGTGTTTTGACAACTCCGATAGTGCCGTGTCCGCACATGCCGAGGTAACCAACATTGTTAAAAAAAATAACGCTGGCAATACAATCCTCGATGTCGGATTCGCCGACGATGGCGCCCACCATCACGTCCGACCCACGAGGTTCATTCACGACCGCGCGGCGGACCCAATCATGCTCTTCGCGCAGTCGCGCAAGATGCTGTTCAAGGGTCCCGGGCCCCAGATTGGGACAACCCTCCACGATCATACGCGTGGGCTCTCCACCTGTATGAGAATCGATGATGCGCAACGGTTTGTAAGTAGTCATGCCTGCTAACGCAAAGAATACACGTCGAATTTCCTTCTCGTTTGTAACCACTACGCACCCAGTCCGCAACGGGGAGAATTTACCAAGGCCAGCGGCAGCCGAAATGCCAAGTTCCTCGAACTTTGCGTGTCTTTGCGCTTCATGCAGATAAACTCGAACACCAACTGCAACAACAGCCTAGCCGTTGCCAGCTACTGCCTGATCGGTCTAAAATCACTGCTATGGGTCACTGGTAATTACGGACTCCTTAAACACGACTTGCATTACCAAAAGGAATTTGCCGTGCGTTTAAGTGGATTGTCGGGAAATGAGATTTACTGCCTCGCCAAGCTTGGTTGGTCGCCGGGCAGTATCGTTATTGGAAACAGTGTTCAGTCGCTGGGTCTAATCGGGGGCATTTCCAGCGGAGTTCGCACGCTGGCAGGTGGCGAAATCCAGAACCTCACACAGTTGATCTCAGACGGGCGTCACGCAGCAATCGACCGAATTGAAAAAGAGGCGCAGACGAAAGGAGCGCAAGGACTCACCGGAGTAACAACGGAGTTGCGGTCGATCAACGGCATGGTCGAGTTTTTGGCGATCGGCTCCGCTATCCACAACGAGACCCACGGCGGTGAATTCTTTTCGACAGCTTGCTCCGGGCAAGAACTCTATTGTCATCTAGATTCCGGTTACGCGCCACGTCACTTTAGCATCGGCAACGTGGCCTACGCATTGGGCGTCGGACGCGGCTTAACAGGCTCGTTGAGGCAGTTGACAAGCCGTGGAGAAGTTCGAGAATTCTCGGACATGTACAATCATACTCGGCATTTGGCGTTGGAACGCATCGAACAAGACGCGCAGCGAAACGGGTGCAATGCCGTTGTCGATATCCAGACGCACATTCTTCCCTTCGGCCCCGGTGTACGCGAAATGCTGATGGTCGGTACCGGCTCGTACAACCCTGTAATCGGAGATGTCGACACGCCTGTAACATCGGAGTTAACGGGCGAAGAACTCTGGAATTTGACTCAAATGGGTTACTCGCCCTGCCGACTCGTGTTGGGCACATCGGTCTATGCTCTCGGAATCGTCGGAGGAATTCGTAGCTGGTTTAGCTCGTTCTCCAAAGGCGAAGTTGACGAAGTAACTCGTTTGATTTACGAGGCCAGAGAAAACTGCCTGGCTCACATTCATGCCGACGCGACCGCGTGCGGAGCCGATGGCGTCATAGGGATTAAAGTCTTTGTCAACGAAATCTCCATGGGCTTGATTGAAGTCCTCGCGATCGGAACAGCCATCAAACGCAATGAAGCAGTCGGAACCAATACTGAACAGCTTCTGCCCCAAGCGATCATCCGCGACCGCGATACTTTCTTCGACGAGTCTTTTTCGGATCTAAGTCGCGATCATAAATCGACATCAAACAAAAACCCAATGCAGCAGAATAGCCCGCTGGCCAGCTGCTTCGCAGGCTGTGGTTGCTTGGTGTTCGCGCTCGTCGCCGGCGTGTTCATCATCGCGGCAATCGCCAACAGTTAGAGGTCGGAGTTCCGCTCCGTGTGGGGTCTTTTACACGAGTTACCTCACCAGGGCAGACCGACGAATTTCCTGCTAAAATGCGCCAATGAAAATCGACAACGTCAACATACTTCTGTTGCTCGTCGGGATCATTTTGATCCTGTCCGGGATATTTACCGCCGACCGAATGAATTGGTTTCTGGACGTTGTTTGGGTAATCGTCGGACTTCCAATCGTTTCCGTCTCGAGAAAATACCTCAAGCTAACGCCGCTTCTCTACTGGTTGATGGCAGTGCATTCGCTGTTTCTTATTGGCGGCGGCTATTACACCTACGAGCAAATGCCATTGGGACTTTGGGCTCAGGAAGTGTTTGGTTTGGCGCGTAATCACTACGACAGAATTGGGCACTTGCTCCAAGGCTTCGTACCCGCGCTTATCTGGCGAGAAGTCTATATCCGCTGGTCGCCTGTTCCCAAAGGTGGCTGGCTATTTTTCATCATCACCTGTAACTGCCTGGCATTTGGTGCGACGTTTGAACTTATAGAATGGTGGGCAGCCGTATTAAGTGGTCGATCCGGCGGGGAATTTCTGGGACATCAAGGTGATAACTGGGACGCGCAATGGGACATGTTGCTTTGTCTAATCGGTGCCTTGCTTGCGCTTGTCACATTGAGTCGACTTCACGACAGACAGCTAACATCTCTTGAGTCGAAATAGAAAACACGCGCCGCGAGCAAGGAATACTCGTTGCGCGTGCTCTTCTTGATTTGCTCTTCTTGATTTGCACAGCTTGATTTGCACAGCTTGATTTGCACAGCTTGATTTGCACAGCTTGATTTGCACATGCATTTCGACGCTCTACTTCTTCTCGACGGTGATCAACTCGTCCGCGGGATTTTCCGACAAGACCAATCCGCGAAAGTGAATTTCCTGCGGAGCGCCGTTTGAATGGTGCTGCAGACCAATCGGTCCAGTACCACACAACTTGGGCATTGGATCTTCCCAATCGACTACGAGCTTACCGTTGATGACGTGTCGAATACGGTTTCCGATCGCCAAAATCTCCATCTGATTCCACTCGTGTTGACGGCCCGCTTTCTTCGCATCGCCAGAATCTTTGTAAATCCCGTTGCGGCGGTAAAGGTCCCAGAGACCGTAATTGGATGGATACATTACTAGATGGCCTTGGTAGGAAAACTTCTCTGCGTTCTTCTCGAATTTCTTGCCCCACAAAGAGATTCCCGAGTGCATTTCACTTGTGACTAACTTGCTCTCGAACACCAAACGAATATTGCGGTAACTCTTTTTGGTCAACAAATAGTTGCTGACGCGCGGAGCATTGTCTTTGTCATTGCGGGCAACGATAACCCCTTCCTCAATAAAGAAGTATTTCCCAGTGTTGCCTTCCCAGCCATCAAAATCTTTGCCGTTAAACAACTTCACAGGTTTCTCGCTGTTGGGAAACTTGGGAATCTGTTGTTCCGACCAATCTTCGGCCAGAACAGGTTGAACGAGTATTGCGATAGCGATCGTGGCAATAACGACAAAACGCATCATGGTGCTTCTCCTGAATTGAATTCACTGCGCACTCGCCGTGCGCCAGACACTCAGGATAACGCTTTGGAGAAGCGTTTCAAAACAAAGAATGCGCGTTCGCGGACGAATTCTTGGAATCGTCCCACAGCGGCGATATTGGTCGCCGGAAAAACTCGCTACTGGAGACGCATAGTCGCCTTCCGCTCCGCCGGAATTGCGTTCTTGTCGAGTCGGACGTATTCGCAAGGCTCACGGTTTTTGCGTTTACCCTCTGCAGAATTGCGTTTGGGGATGTATTGAGCACTTGGGCCCCGCAATAATGTGGCGGGGTCGATGGCCTCCTGTGACCACAGGATGGCTGTGCAAACTAAGGTACATGAATTAGTCAACGCGACTTATTATCTACCGCAAAGCGGTTGAAGGAAAACGCCTGGGGCGCATCGAGCGGTGGTAGGCCAAATTACTTTGCACTTCTAAGCTAAGCTAAGCTAAGCCCCCACCCGCCGCTTAGACGTCGAACTCCCCTTCTCAGTTCGTTTCAGAGCAGCCGATAAATCGCCAACCCTCAAACGATCTGAGTGGGGAGGTAACCAACAAAAGTTCATTGTGTCCACTCTGTTTACTACCAGCCAGTTCGAACTCGCAACGCTTGGATTTCTTTCTGAACATCTTCAAATCGATCGGGCCACTGCTTGGACTCTAGCTGTTTGATAGTTGCTTTGGCGTCTTGCTTTTTGTCCGCATTGATCTGGGCACTCGCCAATTGCAACAGTCCCGTCGGCTCGAGTGAACGAATCTCCGACACTCTTTTCCAATGCTCGATCGCTGCCTCCCAGTCGTTCTGAGCTTCGCGGACGCTTGCTAACCGAGCATGGCCTGCCGACTCATTTGGCAGCATCTCGACCATCGAAGTGTACGCTCGCTCCTTGGCGGCATTTCCTTCTAGACGTTTGGCAAGCAGTTCGTACTTTTCAATACTTCGCCGATCGACTTCGATCCACGCAATTAGCTGCTGCAAGGCCGCGTCGCGATTCTTGAGCTTGTCATGACACTCAATCACCATCTCGTACAGCTCTCCATCTCGCGGTCGCAGGTCAACCGCAATCGACAGATGCACCAAAGCGTCTTTCCATTTACCGCGACTGACTAGCACTTTACCCAGTGCTTTTCGCACGACAGGATTGATCACACCAGTAGCTTTTTCTTCCGCATCCAGTCGAGTCACAAATTTGGACAAGTCATCAACATTGCCAAGTACTTCGACCAAGTTATCAAGTGCTTTGCGAAGACGCTCTTGATCTGTTCCAACGTGCAGAATCGCGGAGCAGGCGGCGTCAATCGCCGAATCATACTCGTGCAATTGTCCGAGAGCTTTCGACAGGAAGGTAAAGTAACCGGCGAGCGTCTGATCTTCAGTGTGTTGCCCTGGGCTTTGACCAGATGTCCGCAGTGCGATCAGTTCGCGATACAGTTCCACGACAACTTTGTGGTGTTCACTCTTAGACGCGGCCGATGCCATGGAGGAGATCCTCTTTGCAGTCCATTCACCTTCCGTCGACTTGAATCGTTTGACGCTCTCCTTCAACAACGCCTCCGATTTCTTCTTTTGATTGGTTCGGAAGTAGGCGTAAATCAACTGTTCTCGGGGCCCGACGTACGACGGCTGTTCCTTGATCATTCCCTCCAGCAAGCCAATGGACTCGGCGAACCGATCATCTGCATGGAGGAAGCTCGCGAGCTTACTCTTACCATTCATATCGAGTTGCGACTCTTCCAACATTGTCAGCAGCAGCTTGGTGGACAGAGACTTGGCCGACAGGTCTCTTCGCAAGAAATCTGCCATTCGAAGGCGAACGGCCGGGTAGTTTTTGGTGCTTTCAAACACCTCTACAGCAACCTTTGCGAAGGCGTTGACTTTTGCTTCCCAGAAGTAGCCATGGTCATCGTTGTACATCGACGAGCGGCGGAGATTCCCGATCTCTAACTGGTACCGTAGCTCGCGGAGAACGACCTTCAACAGTCGCTTCTCCAGCC
>JBLHLE010000305.1:0-7531 GCA_047620805.1 Pirellulaceae bacterium | reverse complement strand
TGGAACGCACACTCGTACTACTTAAACCCGACTGTGTTCAGAGACGTCTGATGGGACGCGTACTTTCGCGTTTCGAAGAAAAGGGACTCAATGTCATCGCGATGAAGCTTATGCAGGTCACTCCCGACTTGGCGAAGCGGCACTACGCCGAACACGTTGAAAAACCATTCTATCCCGGACTCGAAGCGTTCATCACGGGCGGCCCGATTCTCGCCATGATCTTGGAGAGTCTCGAAGCGATTACGGTAGTCCGCGAAATGTTGGGAGCGACCAATGGTTTGAAGGCCTCGCCCGGCACAATCCGCGGCGATTACAGTAGCAGTCGGCAAATGAACCTCGTCCACGCTTCGGATAGCCCCGCATCGGCGGAACGCGAAATGGCGTTGTACTTCAGTGCCGAAGAAACCTACGCCTACGAACCGACGCTCACCCCCTGGATGAAAGCTGACGACGAGTAACGAGAATCAATCTAGTCCACTTATGTTGATGTAGGACTAGTTCAGATCAAGGGTCGACTTCTGACAGCGGTTTGGAGTCGACCTTTTCCTTTCCGCTAACATCGTCGTTTGAGGGTCGTAGTTGGGACATTATATTTTTGATGACCAAGGGAAATAATCCCAAGATCACAAAGGCCAATAGCGTTTGCCATTTTAGAATTCCCCCGACTCCCTTGTCGGCTATCTCTTGCAATCGGGGAGCTGTCGAACCCGCGTAGACGAACACGCATGTGCCGGCAAACATGCCGATTTGACTGACCCAATAGAACGTCCAGGTCTTTATCGGCGTCAGCCCCATTACGACGTTGATTATAAAGAACGGCACGGCCGGGATCAGTCTCAACGTAAACAAGTAGAACGCGCCCTCGCGCTCCAGCGCCTTGTTGAACTTCAGTAACTGGGGCCGAAACTTTGATTGAATGGCCTCCCGAAATAAATATCGACTTAGCAAGAAGGACAACGTCGCGCCGATCGTCGATGCGAAACTAACCAAAATGATCGTGTCTCTAAATCCAAACAGCCAGCCGTAGACCACCGACAAAGCAGCGGCACCAGGTAAAGCAAGACCGGCGACGACGACGTAGACAACAAACGCGATTGCCAACGCAAACCATGGATTAGCGTCTTTCGCAGCCCGCAGTTCGTCCTCGCGAGCGGCCAACGCCTGCAAAGTAAGAGCGTCTCGGAAGAACCAGTACAGAACGCCAGCAAATACGACCACAATACCGAGTACAACCATCTTGCCGATGATTGACTTAGGTTTCGGCTGAGAAGACAACTCTTTGGTCGGCGATTCGTTGGGATTTGACAAGACTCAGCATGACCTTATGTAGACGACGGGTTGGTGTTGGGTCGAGTCTATCACGTTGCCGACGCAGCGTCCGTTAAGAAAATTACACTGCAGCAAATTACACTGCAGCAAATTATCGAGTCGCAACTTCAACCTAGAAGCAATCTTCTCCGATTCAGCTGCCGATTGGTTCGCGTCGCGAATTAGTTCCCGCTCAGTTTCCCGGCAGGCGTTTCCGTCCGCAACTCACTGATCATGTCTCGAGTGGCAGCATCGACGGCGTTTTGCCAATTGCCGTCGCCGTACTTTTCGGCGTACGGTTCGCGTAGATGCGCGAAAATAATTCCCCGCGAGCTGTTGATTATCGCACCCAATCCATTTTCGTCGAATGCACCTGCGACATCGGCGGCCGATCCGCCCTGGGCGCCGAAACCAGGAACGAGGAACCAAGTGTGCGGCATTTGCTCGCGAAGCTCTACGGCTTGAGTTGGGTACGTGGCACCGACCACTGCTCCGACCGCACCATATCCCGATTCGCCCAGCGTCTCTACCGCCAGGCTTTCGACCAATTCACCTACTCGCTGGTAAAGCATTTTGGGAGCACCGGAATCTCCTTCCGCCGAGTCGGAAGTGTCGACGAATTGCAGATCTTGAAAAGTTTTGCCGCCGGGGTTGGACGTTTTCACCAAAACGAACAGTCCCGCGCCGCGCTCCTTGGCTACGTCGACGAATGGTCGTAAGCTGTCGTCGCCCAAATACGGATTGACGGTCAACGCGTCGCAGCCCCAAATGCTCTCGGGACGCTTGCCCAAATATCCTTCGGCGTATGCCGTCGCCGTGCTGCCGATGTCATTTCGCTTGCCGTCGAGCAAAACGAGTAGGCCTTTTTCACGTGCGTAATTGATCGTATCGGAAAGTGCCCGCATTCCGAGGGGGCCGAGCGCTTCGAAGAATGCTGCTTGCGGCTTTACAATGGCGACCAACGGCGAGATGACGTCGATGACTTCGGTGCAGAATCGACGGTAAGCATCGGCGATCAGATCGGGGCTACTGCCAGTCAAAAGTCCTGTTGGAAGGTTGTCCGCACGGGGATCCAATCCCACGAGCACAGGATTTTGTTTCTTTTTTATAGCCGCCGTCAATGTGTCGGCAAAATTATCAGCCATCGCTAATCTCTAAGGTGGATTTTTCGCAGCTTCAACTTATAGCGAATTGCGAGAAATTAGATAGGTGGCGGGGATCGTGTTTAACGCATTTGTCGAAGGCAGCGGTTGGAAATGAAACGCAATCTATTCACGAATTTGCAGGTACATTCAATGTTTTTTGGGAGCGTTTGAGGGAGGCACGCAGTGTTAGATTCTCGCGACTGTGAACTTGGATCCATGTGGAATTGAAATCGCGAACCAGAGTTCAATTCTGTTCCACGTTCTGAATGCAGTAGAGCTGACTTCCCGTTCGCATGATCAGTTTTCCCTTTACGGCCGCGATGCCGTAAAGCGTGGGATGAGAAAACATCGCTTCGGCACGTTTCCGCTCTTCCGATGTCTCTTTATTCTGAGGAAGATTATTTTTGGGGGGAGCGGCGGGCGTCCAGAGTGCATTTTCGGCAACAATCTCGAATTCACGTCCTGCTTTGATGACAGTCGTTATCCCCCGTTTGCCAAAAATGTAAATATAGTCGCCGACTCCGATTGGAGTCGCCCAGGCCGACTCCTTGATGCGTTTCGCGTAAACTTGTTCGCCGGTTTTCACATCGATGCAGAAGACGACGCCCGTTCGATTGACCCAATATGCGAAACCCCGGTGACTCATCGGCGACGCCCACGACGGTGTCGCTTCGCTCGAAACCCACTTGAACGCGGGAACCCATTTCTCGTCGACTTTCTTGACGACCATCAAGCCATTGGATTTCTTCGCCAACGCTGTATTGTCGCCTGAACGGCCGGGAGACGCGGCAATCAAGAAACCACCGTCGACCGCCAGCGGAGTCGTTCCCGTGTTGCCACCCACCTCGGTGAAAGTCCAAAGTAGTTTTCCCGTTTCGGGGCTGTAGCCGTCGATCGTGCCGGCGGAACTGCAAACGACTTGGTCGCTATCGCCGATCTTGACGATCGCTGGTGACGACCAACTGGTGCGGTTTCCCCGCTCGGTCTTCCAGGTAGCAGTGCCTTGAGCCTTATCCAACGCGACCAGATAGGATGATTTTTCGTCGTCGATCAAGACTATCACGTGGTCCCGAGTTTGGACGGGCGATGCTGATAACCCAAACTCATTGGACGGCTTGGCGTAATCGTCGCTCAAGGAGCGCTTCCAAAGTGCGACCCCTGCGTGGGAAACGGCGACCACATCGCCGCTTTCGAAATAGGCATACACTCCGTTCGCGTCCACCACCGGAGTCGGAGCGGCGCGACTTATGTAGACACTGTTCTTTTCCGGGTTTGTCGATTCGGTTTCCTGCGACCACAACTTCTTGCCGTCACTCAACTGAAAACAACTGACAAGCAGTTTCTCTTTGGAATTTCCAGTTAGCGAGGTAACGAAGATCTTGCCATCCCAAACCACGGGACTCGATTGACCATAACCGGGTATGTCAGCTTGCCAACCGATATTCGATTGGGCCGACCACTTTAACGGGAGCGAATTCGCTGCAAGTTCATTCGCACCCGCGCCGAGAAATCCTGGCCAACGATTTGCTTCAGACGCGTCGCCGCCAACGACAAGGGCGAGTACGAAAATGAAAGTCATGGAGCACCTCGAGGGTTATGAAGAGCAAGCGTCCGGCCCAGATCGGCAACACGACTGTGGCAGCGACCCCAATCTGTGACTGCAACTACTTTAGCAGACTGCCAATCTTTCGGCAGCCACCGCCGCCGGGAATTCAGCGCCGTCGGGAATTCAGCGCCGTCGGGAATTCAGCGCCGTCGGGAATTCAGCGCCGTCGGGAATTCAGCGCCGTCGAGAAGAAGGGCCGGCAACACATCCGCTGCACAAACATGAATCGAATCGTTGCTTCACGCTATCCGAATGGTCATAATCGAGCCCTGCAATTGACTATCAATAATTTCGGAGTGCCTTCAATGCGAACTTTCATGCTTGCTCTCACCCTGGTGGTCGCCGCGGGGTTGGATGCCCGTGGCGAGAAATTCAATTGGCAGCGTTTTGAGGTGGCCGGTCGGCCCGCCTTCATGATCCTACCGCCAGCGGAGAAACGGAAGGAGCCGCTGCCCTGGGTGATGTACGCCCCGACATTTAACAAGCAACTTCCAAACGAACCAAACGAAGGTTGGATGATCGAACGTTTTCTCAATGCCGGAATTGCAATTGCAGGAGTTGATGTTGGCGAATCTTTCGGTAGTCCAGACGGACGCGCGACGTTCGATGCGCTTCACAAACATCTAAGTCACGGCACTCCAAAGTTCTCGACAAAGGCCTGCCTCCTGGCTCGCAGTCGCGGCGGTTTGATGCTCTACAATTGGGCTGTCGAGAATCCCGAAAAAGTTGCATGCATTGCCGGGATCTATCCTGTTTGTGATCTCCGCAGCTACCCCGGATTGGGACGCGCTTGCGGCGCTTATAAGATGACGGCCGACGAGCTGGCAAAGATGCTCGATAAGCATAATCCCGTCGAGCGTTTGGCGCCGCTGGCGAAAGCCAACGTGCCGATCTTTCATATCCACGGCAACGTCGACAAGGTCGTGCCGCTGGAAGCGAACTCGGGAACTGTCGCCGCTCGATACAAGCTACTCGGCGGCAAAATGGAATTGATGATCGCTCCAGATCAAGGACACAATATGTGGCAAGGATTCTTTCACTGTAAAGAACTAGTCGATTTTGTGATCGGACACGCCGCCGGCAAAAAAAAGGCCGAGCCTAACCCGGTTATCCCGTCGAATGTCCAGTCGAATGTCCAGTCGAATGTCCAGTCGAATGTCCAGTCGAATGTCCAGTCGAATGTCCAGTCGAATGTCCCGTCGAATATCCCGTCGAATATCCCGTCGAATATCCCGCTTGATCCCCAGTCCACCTTTCCAGTGAGTGTTTCGTCGGTAGCACTTCCCGCCCCTGTTGCTCATTGGAAGCTCGACGAAACTGCCGGCGACATTGCCCGCGATGCGGCGGGAGGAAACCATGGGAAGTTTGTGGGAACCAAGCCAGCGGAAGGTAAATACGGCGGTGGTCGGTTGTTCGACCGTCCCAGCGGCGATCACGTTGTCGTCGGTTATTCCAAAGATTTCGAGCTCTCGACGTTTACCGTTTCAGCTTGGGTCAAACTCACTCGGCCGCCCACGTTCTCCGGAATTCTAGGAACTCGCTTTGGAGGCGAAACCACGTTCGACATGAAGGTCAACGACGTCAAAGTTCACGGCGATATCGGCGACGGAACCCAATGGCTTGAAACGAAAGTGAATTTCTACGCCGACGATACCGGCTCCAACCAGCAAGGTGGCAAACTCAAACTCAATCGCTGGTATCACGTCGTCTACGTTATTAGCGCCGAGCAACAGAAATGCTACCTGTACCTCGATGCCGATTTAAAAAAAACGATTCCGTTTAAAGGCAAACCAAGATTAATGAAGCCCGGACAGCAGATGCGAATCGGCAATTCTTCCACCGATGAATTCATGGATGGGATTATCGACGACGTTTGTATCTGGGAAATCGCGCTGTCGACCGACGAGGTAAAGAGGTTGCACTCGCAGCCGTCCCCCAGCAGTAAGTAGGAACTGCCAATTCACTGGCCCGCCTGTAATTGGCAACGCTTTCGTAGTACGAATCCTGCTACTGAGTTTGGGCTACAGATCTTGCGGATCTTGTGGAGCGTATGCACGGTATTATCTGGTTATCTGGAAATACCATGACAAAAGATCGCATGTACTCACAATATCAACCAATATCAACGAAAACTTGCCCGTAGCTCCACTTGTGCTGCATCCAGAAACATGTCTAAAATGGCTGCAAGTGAGTCGCTGGCAGGAGTTTGGCGAGGGCGATTTAGCTCCCCTTCATCCTTTCGCTAGATTCACTTGTTTGCCGTTGATAACATTTCTAAGTCTGATTGCGAAATCAAGGTTTCGGAGTTTTGGGCGGTGGATTGGGTTCGGACGGTGATTTTTATAAATCACCGTAATTCAAGGCAAGCAAATACTTCGGGGTGTAGCGCAGCCTGGTTAGCGCGTTTGACTGGGGGTCAAAAGGTCGGAGGTTCGAATCCTCTCACCCCGACTATCGAAAGCCGTTATTCCGTAAGGAGTTGCGGCTTTATCTTTTTAACGACATTTGGAAGTGATAACGACGGCGTCGATACCGGCTTTCTTTCACCTCAAGAGGCAACGCTCGTCAATCGCAAACGCGGCGCGAATCAAATCGAGAAATTAGGATCGACGAGATACGAATGAAGCGAGTCTGCTAGCTGGCCTGCTTTCCAAGCGGAAAAATTAAACGCAGAGGACGCAGAGCCGCAGAGGGCCGCAGAGAAAGAAAGGAAGGGTGTTCGCTGTCGAGCTGCGTGAGAATAAATGTTGAAGCCGCGGGCGAATTGAACGGGCGAACATCGTTCCTCGGTGTTCATTTTTAGTCTCGCGCAAAGCCTTAGCGAGGCCTTCGGTTGCAACCAAGACTGGGGTCTTTTTCATTTCGGGTCTAATACCATTTGCGAACGATTGACTTTCGCAAGTTTAGTGGAAACGTTAGCACGACATTTCGACAAACTTAATTCGTCTTCTTTCTCTGCGGCCCTCCAGCGACTTTGCGTGCTCCGCGTTTAGTTCCCCGGCATTCGCCGACGGCTCGTGCCGAACTGATCAATCTTGGTGTTTTTTCGACACTTCTCGGTGAACTCCACCACTTTTGCGTGGCGGTCTTTTCGGGAATGCCAGCAAATAGCGGGGCCAAACTGCACTTGGATTCCCGGCTTCAGAATCAACCCTGCAATCAGGCCATGCGCCAGTCGTAAATAGTCCGGTATTTACAGCGTCAAACCCACTTTGCGACCAAGATTTTGGTGGTGTTCACCGAGAAGTGTCGTTTTTTCCATGAAAAATCGGCGCGCAGATTTGTGACAGATGCGAACGATCTACCAGTACCAGAATCTGCGAAACCGAACCCCAGATGAAATCGTCGCGTCGGCCAAAATTTAATCCCAGCCGCTCGCGTTGCACCTACTTGTTCATAAGCCTAAAATGCCCGCCTTGCGTTCTCATTCCAACACGAGACATCAACGACGATTGATGTACCGCGAGCGTTG
>JBLHLE010000304.1:0-7533 GCA_047620805.1 Pirellulaceae bacterium | reverse complement strand
AAAATTGCCTAACCCTTACAACCACTACGGGAAGGCCCGCCTTTTTTTCCTCAGACCGCGCAACCTTGCGCATGTGCAACTTTTTCGCCCTAAGCTTTAGGAAACCAGATTTTGGTATCAAACCGCCGGTATGCTCAAATGAACGAAAAAGCCATGACAGCTCAAACTGGAGAATTCATCTATTCAACGCTAGGTGATGACCCCGATCTGGCCGACATCGTGGAAATGTTTGTTGATGAAATGCCCGAACGAGTGGAAGTCTTGACTGGTTTTTTCATTGCAAAGAACTGGGAAGAACTCGGCCGCATGGCTCATCAGCTTAAAGGTACCGCTGGCAGCTATGGCTTTGATGATCTAACGCCTGGAGCAGCTATCCTGGATGAAGCTGTTCGAAAACGCCATTCCGATTCCGAGATTAGTTCGGCGATCGATGTATTAGTCGACATGTGCCACCGCGTAAGAGCTGGTGGAGCACCCTACTAAACGTGGGCAAATGTTCGTCGCGACACGAAAACAACAAAGGGCGGAGAGCAGAGACTCCGCTTTTTTTACGCGCTTTTCGTGCCCTGACCCCCGGCAAAACAGGTGCTGCAAAAGCTGTTGAATTCAACTAGTTTGGATTGAGTCGAGAGACAGCGAAGGCCGTAACGCTGTTCGTTGTCGCGACAACTAGTAGTCGCTGTGTCCCCGCGTTTACCACTTCAATGCCAGTAATGTAGTCGCCATAGCCGAAGGATTCGAAAAAATCGGCGCTATCGGAGACGACATCAATCGTGCCATCGGGGCCAGCTGCTATCCATTGATGGTGCCCCGCGCCTAGCAGGTCGCCGCAAGCAACAAATTGAACGGGAACGACGTGAGCTCCCTTCGACAAAGGATGTTCCCAAATTTGTTGTAGCTGGTCATTCATTCCCAGTAGTACGTAGTTGCGTTCGGCGTCGAAAGTAATTCCGCAATAGGACGTGGCGCTACCCGCCAGCGGTGCCGTAGTGATCCCGTAGACCTCGCGATTGCGGAGCACTCTATTTTGCGCTGTCTTTCCGTCTGCGGAGATGAGGGCCAACTGTCCTCGCAAGGTGGTGACGAGGATCTGACGTCCGGAGCTAGTTTGAGGTGTCAGCCTGAGGCTAAGCGCGTCGATCTTATGCGGTTCGGGCCAAGCGGGGACTCCGTCGGCGTCAAGCCGTATCACGCCACCGGCACTTGTTAAACCGACGGCAATATCCAAGTTACCGTCGGCGTCGAGGTCTCCGACAGCGACATCGCCAATGGCCATTCGCGGATTAATATTGAATGGATATTGGCCGACTTGTTTCAATTCGGCGTCGAAGACAGCAAGCGCTTTTCCGTAGACTGACGAAGCGATGAGTCGGGTTTGGTTTCGCGAGCTGCCGAATCGTAGAAAGTTGAATGCCAGATCTTTGTCGAGGGCCAGAGATTCTCGAATCGTTTTGCCATCCAGTCCGATTTCGACAATCTGTTGTGCGCCGCTCAGCACGAACAGCGAGTGCGAGCCGTTCGCGTGTGACGCGGAAACAATATTCCCTGGAGAGGAAATATCCGTCCGTTGCCACACTTGTCGCATTAGTAGCGATTGCGGTTGCGACCGCTCCGCGATTTTCGGACGAACAATCATTGGCGGTCCACCGGCGGCGATTTCCCGTTGGTAACGCTCTTGATCCGACTTGACGTAGTTGAGGACCTCTGCGGCCAGACTTTCGCCGCGGTTTAGCCGTTCAATTACTACAGGAAGTTCATCAACCAGAGCCGGGTTGTAGCCCTTGCCGTAATACTGAACCGTATTGTTTCCGTCCAACACCACGACCGTGGGCAACTCGTCGATGTGAAACAAATGGTTGCCGATTTCGTTGCCATCCCGATACGCCGGGATGGTGACGTGCCACTGTGCAAGTTGTTGTTGCAGTACTGAATTGGGTGTGGTTGATACTGGATCGCTGCAAATGGTTTCAAGTGATACTTGATTTGTCGCGGCTGTATTCGACGTCGCTTGTACCGATTGCAGCTGCTTCAGAGTGTGCTCGCAGGCTGGGTGATCTCGAAACCATGCAAGCACTCGGACTTTACCGCTCGGTCCTGCCCAGGGAGTTCCATCGAGTTGAATCAACTGAAACGACGGTAGTTTTTTGCCCAACAGCTCTGAGGGCAAGGGGACGGGCAACTCGACGAAGTAACGAACTCGTTTTGCGTCCTTGCGGGGAATCAGTTTGAATTTTGCGACCCCCACGAATTTTCCAGCGGGAACGATCTTCGCAGATTTTAAATCTACCACCAGTTTTACATCCAGCGCGTCGGCCGACGGGAGTAGACCGTCAGTAGGGAATTCGACCCGTCGCAACAAAAAGTCTTTTTTGTCGATCCAGAAGATGACATTGTTGTCGTTGAGCTGAATCTGCAGTCGCTGGCAGATCCGCCCATCGATCTGCGTATCGGTTAACAGTTCTTTTTTGGGAGACTCGCGAAACGGTTGCAGAGGCTGGTCCGATACCAATAAATCCAACTGCAATGGATACCCAACCATGCTGTTGGCCAGAATCGAATGTATCACGGCATCAGCTTGAATGTCGGCGAGAGATAGATCCTCTTCGAGTTCTCGTTCGACAAATTGGTTGTCGATATTATTGGTCAGGTCGTCGTCAACGCGGGCCCGAAAAGTTGTTCCATCAGCGGCAACGGTAACCTGATAGGCGTTAAGCCGGAGTTTGTTGGGACGCTCGAACATCACCTCCAGCGGTGCGACGCTTTTTTCTTCGCGTCCGTTTAGTTGGTAACTGAGCGTGACGGTTCCGCTGTCGGTATACCCATGGGCGGATTGGTAGCGTTGAATGACTTGCTCAAACAAAGCCTCCGCCGGACTCGACGCTTTCCCTGAGTCGTTTGGCTGTTTATTCGGCTGCGGAGCGACTGTCGATCCGACGGGGGGTGTGGTATTTGGGCCGCAGCCAGTTAGTACCATTAGACCAGTTAGTACCATTAGACCAGCTCGCAGCAGCAGACCCCTTAGCGGCAGGCCCCTTAGTGGCAGCCCCCTTAGCAGCAGCCCCCTTAGCAGCAGATCCCTTAGCGGCAGACCCCTTAGTAGCCGGCCCGTTGCAGAGGACATCGCGCAGAGAGCGGCGATTGGTCTCAGGTTTTCGAGCCGATTTGTTGCCAGTGTATTGAACCATCTCATAGTGCGCATCCTGCAGGCGGATTCCTTGACCGCGCGGCGAAAACCGAGCATCGCTAAATCCTGGTTAGCAGGGGCATTATTCTCAAACTCGGCGATTGCGTAAAGCTCGGCTCCTTGACCATAAATCTGCGGCAGCTATATGATTTACCCTTCCAGCCACAGTGTGCAGCGGTGAAACTCCGTTTTTTGTGCGTAAAACGCTGGTTTAAGCACTTTCTTAGCGTTCATCGGGGGTTCTCGATCTCGCTTATTTTGATGAAGACGGTACGGAGTGATGAATGTCACGCATCTTGCGATATGGTAAACAGCATGAAATTACGCTCGATTTGGACGATCAGAACATCTTGGCCGACTGCCGAGAAATTCGTGGGATTGCACTAGAGGATCCTGTCGCAGCGACCGCCGCGGCCGTTTCCGAGCCGCTCGATTTTCCCTCGTTGGCGGATTCGACGATTCCTGGTGATCAAATCGCTATCGCTCTAGATTTCGACGTGCCCCAGGCGGACGCGATTGTCGCTGGCATTATCCAGGTGCTTTTGGAAGGCCATGCGGAGCCGGAAATGATTACGGTGGTTTGCGCCCCGGGATATAACTCCAGCGGCGAAGCGGATTGGAGCCCAACACAATTAGTGCCGGAAGACATACGCGATAAGGTCTTGGTGGAGCATCACAATCCTGCCGACAAAGCAAACCTCGCGTTCCTTGGGCCAGCTCAAGACCATAGTCCCATCTACTTCAATCGGCGAGTCTGCGAAGCGGACGTCATTCTGCCCGTCAGCACGAAGAAGTTGGCCGATACGCTCGGCTACGTTGGCGTCCACGGCGGACTGTTTCCAACATTCTCTGACACAGAAACTCAAACACGTTTCTATTCCGCAAAGTCAGTTTCTGACGTCGAGCAATCCGCGCAACGAAGAAAGGAATCCCAACAGGCCGCGTTCCAGTTGGGGGTTCAATTCACGATCCAAGTCATCCCCGGTCCTGGCAATTCTGTTCTGCACATTGTCGCTGGGGAATGCGAAACGGTGGCCGTCGAGGGAGAGCGACTTTGTCGAGCAGCATGGCTGCACCGCGTTCCAGCAGAGGCAAGTCTAGTGGTCGCGACTATTGAAGGTGGACCAGATCAGCAAACTTGGGAAAACGCCGCACGCGCATTGCACGCCGCGAGCGTGATGGTTCAACAGGACGGGGCCATTGTGTTGTGTACTGAGCTCGCTTGCCCGCCTGGTCCCGCGCTGCAGCGGCTGGCCGTTGGCGATGAAGATCGAATGTACGATGACATCCGTGGTTTAGAGACTCCCGATGCAATCGCGGCTTCCATGCTGCTTGTCGCAAGAGAGCAAGCGCGCGTCTACTTGCTAAGTAAACTCGACAGTGAGACTGTCGAGGATTTGGGAGTCGGCTTTGTCAGCGACCCCGAGGACGTTAGTCGTCTCAGCGAGCGACACGAATCGTGTATCTTGCTGGGCAACGCGCATCGCGCTTTTGGGAAAATTGTATCTTGACTCGTTGCCCGGAATCCTGCCTTGAGAAGTGAACACGAATGAACCTAAACGACTATCAGACGCTGACGGAGACAGTTGGCATCGTGCGACTCGACGGCAGGGAAGTGGTGGAGATCTCGGGGTGCGATTCGCTCTCGTTTTTACACAAAATGACCACCAACGACTTCGAGATATTGTCAGTCGGCAACGGTTGCGAAGCTTTTGCGACAAATGCTCAAGGAAAGGTCCAAGGATTCTTTGTCGCGCTGAAACGCGCCGATTCAATTTGGTTGGAGATGGCGGTAGGGCAAGCGGACAGCCTTATAGCTCACCTCGACATGTACGTGATCCGCGAGGATGTGAAATTCAACAAACTCGCGGAAACACACTCTCTGCTCGCTGTCATTGGACCCGGCCTCAGCGAACTCGCCGCAGCAAGTAACTGGGAAATACCTGCCGCCGAGTGGGGGCATTCCGAGCAAGTAATCGCCGGTCAATCAGTCGTCGTGGTGCGGACGCCCTGGTTGGGCCCGCTATCTGTAGTCATTGTTGGGACGCGCGAAAGTCTGCAAATTGTTGAGACGGCGTTGTCCGATCGAGCCACGGTGTGCGACCCGGGTCTGGCTAATATCCTGCGAATAGAAAACGGGTTTCCAAATTTTGGCGACGACATCAATTCTCAAAATCTGCCGCAAGAACTTGCACGAGATGAGTCGGCCATTAGCTTCAATAAAGGTTGCTACATCGGGCAAGAAACCGTTGCTCGAATTAATTCCCTAGGTCGAGTGAACAAGCATCTCGTCCAAGTTCAATTTCCCGCTGGTGATTCACCAGCTGTCGGTATGGAATTGCTGCGGTCCGACAAAGTTGTTGGGCAAGTCACCTCGGTCGCACAATCTCCCCGCGTTTCTGCACCGCTGGCGCTGGCAATGGTGAGGCGAGAAGCGTCCGCAGTAGGTTCCGAGCTCCAATCGGCGGTCGGAGTCGCCACCGTGGTCGAGTTCAAGCAATCATTGAACTAGTTGCAGCAGTGAGCGAGAGATGGCAAAGCAAGAGCTGCCCAAAGAGGACATGATTCGCGATGCGACTGGGTTGGTCGAACGGGTCGAAGCCAAATTCGAATCGTTCGATGAGCCCGTCGTGATTGGCTTTCGCGACAACGGAGCCAGCTCCTTTTATTTTGGTGAAGAGCCCGTTTTTCAGTTCAACACCGCCGACCAATTGCGGCGAGTTCACGATGGCTACCTCTTCAAGGCCGAAGGCGGAAGACTTGTCCGCCTCGAACGGAACCGTCTCGAAAGGGACCGTCTCGAAGGGGATCGGCAGGATGGAACGTCGGTTTTACTTCGACATGAATTAACGCCAACGGAACAGGCGGAATTGCTGGAGAAGGCGAGACAAATGCTAACTCAGCTGGCGCATGACCTAGCAGGAGATCGCTACGGATCTGTTCGTCAGGTGCCTCAAGACGCTGCCATCTTACAGCGCGCCTTGCGCTGGCTAATTCAAGTCAATTGGCCGCTCGTCGTGGCGGATGTCCCCAACGCTGTTTAGCTAGTTGCCCAGCATTTAGCTAGTTTGCCATCAGGCTGCCAACGGGTTCAAGTTGGTCAAGCCAATACGCTTCGTCGTTGCGGTGGAAGACCATGAATCGACCGATGTTCTGGGGGTCTTTGGCTTCGTGGTAACGCATGTAGATGAAGTTGTCGTCCACCGCCAGGATTTGGACCTTCCCCGTTTCGTGGGACATTGCATAGCGTGCTCGTCGAGCCAGACCCGAGCCCTGTTTCAAAGCGTCGTTAAAGATGTTCCATCCTTCGACGATCGGAACTTCATAGGATTCATTCCCTTCAGTTGGCCGGCCCTGGAACAAATAGTAGGGCGGGCAACCGATGAACGAGAGTTTGGCGTACATCTCGGCCAATACGTCGGCGTTGTCATTGATGCCGCGAATAAGGGGACACTGGTTTACACAGATGACACCACATTCCATGGCCGCGTGCAAACCGGCCACTGCCTCGGGAGTCAGTTCGCGAGGATGATCGAAGTGCGCCATCAAGTAGATACGCTTGTCACCGTACGAGAAGTCGCGGAAAGTCTTCTGTGTCTCCTCGTTATGCAGGATTCGCCAAGGGTCAAAAGCAGGCATTTTCGAGCCCAAACGGATGATCTTGACGTGGTCGATTTCGCGCAGTGCCGAGATGATTTCACGGAGCCGACGGGGACTCATCAGCAACGGGTCGCCACCAGTCAGCAGGACGTTATTCACTTCGGGGTGCTCAGAAATGTATCGAATACCCTCGGTGACGTCGTTGGTCGCTTCGTCGTTGTCCGTCATGAATAGACGTTTTCGGAAGCAATATCGACAGTAGGCTCCGCAGACTTCGTTGCACAACAGAAGCACCGTGTCGGTGTATTTGTGCTGCACACCGCGGGTTACGGTAACAGACAGCTCGTTGCTCGCGTCGAGTTCTCCCCAGTCGTTGAGTTCTTCGAGTCGCGGAATCACCAGCTGGCGGATGGGGTCTTGGGGGTCGTCCCAATCTATTAGGTCCAAATAATAGTCGTTGACTCGAAAAGCAAACTTTTTCGATACTAATTCCAACTGTTCCCGCTCGTACTCAGACAATTGTTCGATCTTCGAAAGCTGGACGTACTTTACTCGCCGAGCGGGGATATCATTGGCCTCGATTGAATTTGCGAATTCGGTAACTGGGGGCAAAACGAGTACCTCTTGAATGGTGGACGTGTCGGTTGTTCCCCAGTCGCATTGGAGGAATGCCAGGGCACAGAGAAAACCTAGTATAACGCGCATTGCGACGCGGTTGCGCGGCCTGCAGAGGGAAACCGAAAAGGTAC
>JBLHLE010000303.1:0-7550 GCA_047620805.1 Pirellulaceae bacterium | reverse complement strand
CGGACGGAGGTACGTTCTTGCACCCGGCAATGTGCCGGCGGCCGTCGGGAAGTTCAATAATTGCCTTCACGATCTCTCTTCCTACTCCGACGTGCCTTCCTCTTCTTCCTTTTCTTCCCCCTCTTCCTCCTCTTCCTCCTCCTCCTCCTTCTCTACTTCTCTACTTCTCTACTTCTCTACTTCTCTACTTCTCTACTTCTCTACTTCTAAGTTGGACGTTGGACGTTGGACGTTGGACGTTCGACGTTGGACGTTCGACGTTCGACGTTGGACGTTCGACGTTCGACGTTCGACGTTCGACGATCGCGATCATCGCGAATCGCATAAATCACATCACTCAATTCGCCAATCCCCAGATGGGAAACGACTTCGTAGCTTGAAATGGATGTTGTTGAATTGGATGCAGATGCGGGCAAAGGGTGCCGAATCCGTCCAGCAACACCAGCAACATTTCCATCCCGTTTTGCCAAACTGACCCTTTCGGGACCAATCCCGCACGCAACATCCGTCGAATCCATTGCGGCCGAATGAAACAGGAACTGCAAGCCACCAATTGAATCGCAAACTGAACCAGCAAGATACTCACTAGGAAAGTAAGGACTCCGCGGTCGCTGAGCAACTCGTTGGCGTTGGCGATAACTTGTTCGATTTTCTGCATCCCGCAGATCTCTCACATTTGAAGCATATCTGAGTCTGACGCGATCGCCAGCGACCTCGCCAACACACCTTAGTGTATTCAATAGACGTTAGTATGTGTCAACTATACACTAAGTTAAGAGGGAGTAAAAATGTCGGTTGAATTTTTCGCAGGAAAGCCCGATTTGAAGCCGCGTGCGGTCTGCAATGCGGGGTTTAAGGCGGTCTGCAAAGCGGGGTGCATCGAAAGCGAGATGCGGGCTACTGATAGATTCGGCAGTAAAATCGGCTTAAGCTACCGAAATTAGGTCGACGACGAATTGGACTGGGCGATCGAGGCAATGGTTGACAGTTTTTCGTGGTCTCGAACCCATCGAACTTTCTAGATATGTCTGTCAATTTCGCCGATAATCTGGATAATGTAGAGTCCGATTGAATTCGTTTACGTGTGGGGAAAGTATATGGGCCGTAATCGCGCCGAGCTTGGTTGTGCCGAATTTCAGAACCAGAATGGCATGAACCGACGTGGGTTTCTCAAGGCAGGTGGGTTGGGTGTCGCTGGATTGACGCTGTCCGATCTGTTGCGTTGCGAGGCGCAGGGCAGTCAGGGCGGGAAGAAGGAGAACTCTGTCCTTATTCTCTGGATGCGTGGCGGACCATCGCAACACGAGACTTGGGACCCCAAGCCGCTAGCACCCGTTGAATTCCGCGGCGCCTTCGGAGCGACGCAGACCAACGTACCGGGCATCGAAATCGTTGACTTGCTGCCCAAATGCGCCAAGATCATGGACAAGTGGTCCATCATTCGCAGCTTGCATCACGGCGATGCGGGGCATTCGGCGGGCGATCAAATTATGTTTACAGGACATAAGCCCGGTCGCGATCCGAGCATCAACATCCACCCTAGTTGTGGTTCGATCGTTTCCGAACAACTTGGGCATTTGACACCGGAGTTACCGCCCTACGTGGCGATTCCAAAACAACTACCCGGAACCGATTCGGCGTACCTCGGAGTCGCTCACAAGCCGTTTGAAACAATCGTCGATCCAGCCGACGACGGCCCGTTCACGTTGCAAAACTTTTCGATGGTCGAGGGGATCAGCGACACGCGGTTCTCGCGTCGCAAGACTTTGCTGCAAGAATTCGATCGTTTTCGCACGAGTGTTGATCGCTCTGGCCAAATGGATGGAGTCGACCAATTTAACGAACGGGCGTATGGCATTCTAAGTTCCGAAAAAGCTCGCAAAGCCTTCGATCTCGATGCCGAACGCGACGCCGTCCGCGAACGATACGGTTTTATTCCTCGCTACGATCCGATGGACCCTCGTCGCTGCAGTGCCAATGCATTTTGCCAACGCGTTCTACTGGGACGTCGCTTGGTAGAAGCGGGCGTTCGACTGGTGACGGTCGATTGTCGCTGGTGGGACACGCACGTCCAGGGTTTTGATTCCATGCGGAATGGTTTCCTCCCGCGCTGGGATCAATGCTACTCGGCGCTGATTGAAGATCTCAGTGATCGCGGTCTACTCGAGACAACGCTGGTCGTCGCCTGGGGCGAATTTGGCCGCACGCCTCGCGTCAACAAGGACTCCGGCCGAGACCATTATCCCAACGTCTTCAGTGCAGCCCTGGCAGGTGGTCCCGTTAAAGGGGGACGTGTTGTAGGCTCTTCCGATTCCAAGGGTGCTTTCCCCCTAGACAACCCCAAAGACCCTCAGGATGTCTTGGCAACCATCTACAAACACCTAGGTATCGACACGCGAAAACACTACCTCGACCACAACGGTCGACCAATCATCACGCTTCCCTTCGGCGAACCGATTTCTGAGCTATCCTAGTTCGCTCTTCCTCTGCTACGCCGCGGAGATAGAGAGATAGAGAGACACGAAGGTAGAGGCCTCTGCAAACGAAGTCATGTGGTTCCGTCGCTATTCGAATGCGGGAACTTTTGGGCAAAATGATTCGTCTAAGGCTCGTTGCTCTGTTGGTGCGAACTGGGTTGGGCAGTTGAGGGGCGCCAATATAAACGAAAGTGAGATCATGATTCGTGTTTCGTGTAACGTCCAACTAACGAATATTTGCCGCGCTTCGTTTTTGTTTGCTCTGCTTCTCTTCGTTGCGATCGCTCCGGTTGCGGCGCAGCAAGCGACGACTGTTCAGTTGCCGACCTTTGGTATCTCGGTTGACGCCGAGGGTGTCGTATCGCGAATTACCGTTGCGGCTGAAAATGGTTTACTTCGCGCTCAGCGGATCCGAGCTGCTCAAGCGGCGCTGCCCAGAGAGCTTGGCAAAGCGACGGAGCTGCGAAAGATCTCGCTTGCTCGACTGGAGCGTGCTCTTCAGCAGCGCGTCAACGGCGGCCAAGAACCAACTGAAACGATGCAGCACCTGGCCGGTTTGTTGCGGATTCAATACGTCTTTGTGTATCCCAACGACATCGTTTTGGCTGGCCCCGCAGAAGGTTGGTTCGTCGATCCAGTAGGCAGGCCAATTGGGATCACCAGCGGTCGTCCTGTAATTGAGTTACGCGACTTAGCCGTAGCGCTGCGAGCTTTTTCTCCGAACAGTCGAGTGCGTCCGTTCATAGGATGCACGATTGACCCGACCCGTGAAGGGCTCGAGAAACTTCAGCAATTTCAAAAATCGATACCTCGCTCCATCCCTCAAAACAGCCGACAGCAGGCCGCACAGCAAATCGGTGAAGGCATTCAAAAGGCGTTAGGGAATGCGAATGTTCGCGTTTTTGGAATCTCGCCAGATACGCATTTCGCCCAGGTGATGATCGAAGCGGACTATCGAATGAAGCTAATTGGTATTGGACTCGAACCGCCGCCGGTTCGCATGGCAACCTTTATGGGGTCACTTCGCAGTGCCAACGAGGCAACATTGCAACGCTGGTGGTTCACGCCAAACTACGAATGCCTCAGCGTCGCACCGGACGGATTGGCAATTGAACTGATCGGCCAGGGCGTTCAGTTACAAGGTGAAGACAAAGCAGTTTTGCCGGGAGGAACCCTCTCCATGCAACCGTTGCCGGCGAGTAAGCCGAGTCAGCTCTACACCACCGCCTTCACCGCGAAGTACCCGGAAATCGCCGCGGCAAGTCCCGTTTATGCGCAGCTCCGAAACCTAATCGATTCACTAGTGATCGCAGCCGCGATGAGAGAACTAGATTTGTATGGCAAATCGGGCTGGCAGCCGAGCTGGCTTCTGGAAGAGAAAAAACTCCCGACCCAGACGGAAAAGAATCCGCGTCACGTCCCCGCCGCTGTCAACGTCGAGTGGAAGGGAAACCGATTGTTGGCACCCGCTGGAGGTGGAATTTCGATCGTGCCACATCAGGCTCTCGAAAAAGCGAACTTGCAACCCGTCGACGCTAAGCTCAACTCAACGCGAAAACAAACAAGCAGTCCAGCGGATGCGGAAACTTGGTGGTGGGATTAGTAGTCCCCCTCCACGCAAAAGTCGCTGAGTTGACTGCGATTTCCGTTTGCCCCCTGCGGCATTTACAGGGCTAGTTGTCTAGCGTGAAGAATGGCTAGTTGTTTTCCGCCAGATGGAAACGGCCACTGGACTATTTGGGATACCAGATCAAGCGAAAAATCTACATGCAAAAGAGAAAAGGGAATTTGAACATGCTAAACTCTTACAATCTCTGCGAAGGAAACGTCGCTATCTATCCACCTTAGGAGTTCGCAACCATGCGCTGCACTTGTCGTACGCTGCTCGTCGTCATCGCGTTGAACGTCGTCATCGCGTTGAACGTCGTCATCGCGTTGAACGTCGCCTCGATCGGTCGGGCCGACGAACTCGCGGCCGGATCGCTCCAAGTCGATTCTAAGTCTTCCGCTGCGAGTTCAGTTTGGCAGGCTCTGGAATGGAAAGAGGCGACGCCGTCGCCCTTTGCGCGAGTTGAGTCGCCGACCGTAGTCGTCAAAGGCAAGATCTATTTGTTCGGCGGATTCACGGACGACTTGCAGGCATCCAATCGCGTCGACGTCTACGATCCGACCAACGACTCGTGGGCGCGGTTGAAAGACATGCCGACGGGGGTGACGCATCTCAATCCAGCTCAAGACGGAAGCACCGTCTGGTTTGCGGGCGGTTTCAAAGGCCGTCACCCCGGACCGGTCACGGCTGAAGTTTGGAAGTATGACAGTGCATCAGACAAATGGACTGCGGGACCACCGCTGCCAGAGCCGCGCGCGGGCGGCGGTCTGGCAATTGTGAAACGCAAGCTGCATTACTTCGGTGGCTACAAGGTGGATCGCAATACCGATTCAGGGGATCATTGGAGTTTGACTCTGGATGGCGGAACTGACTGGAAGCGCGAAGCCAATCTGCCCGACCCGCGGGGTCATGTGAGTGCTGCAGTCCTGGACGGCAAGATTTACGCACTGGGCGGGGACCATGGCCACGACATCACCCAGATCGACGTCGACTCCTGTCATCGGTTCGATCCCGCGACGAACAGTTGGAGCGCAATCGCCAGTCTTCCCGACGGACGCAGTCATTTTGAATCGAGCACCATCGTCTATCAAGGTCGCATCTTGGTCGTCGGAGGACGATGCAATAGTTCAAAACCTCCTCGAAACGTCGTGGGCGACTTGCTGGAATACGATCCCCAAGTGAATCGCTGGCGAGTTGTTGGCGAGCTACCCGAGAAAGTGCTCGCCCCCGTAGCAGTCATCGTTGCCAAGCGTCTGGTGGTTATTGGCGGCGGGCTGAACAACCCACGCCCGCTCACCGCCATCACCCGGTTCGCCCAGATCCCGGCCGACAAGTAACCGCCAGGGAGCGATCGTTCAAACCGCAAAACACTCCTGGAGGACATTTTCACCATGTTCTGTATTTATCGAAGTTTGCTACCAGCACTGGTCGGCCTGCTGTTGACGTGTGCCGCGCTGGACGCCGACGCCGCCGACGCCGCCGACGCCGCCGACTCGGCCGACTCGGCCGTGCTGAACATGAAGCCCCAGCGGCGCGTGAAAGTGGTCGGTACACCCGATTCATTCCGCGTCATTCAGGACCACCAACAGTGGAACGCGGCGAAGACAGCTATCATCATCGTCGACATGTGGGACTCGCACCATTGCCTCAGCGCCGCGCGGCGAGTCGACGAGATGGCTCCGCACGTTAACGATACAATCAACGTGGCTCGCGATCGCGGCGCGTTCATTATCCACGCACCCAGCGACTGCATGAAGTACTACAAAGACGCTCCGCAGCGTCGCCGGGCGATCGACGCACCGCTGGCCAGGTCGAAGGTCACATTCCAGTGGAACTACTTCGACGCCAAGCACGAGGGACCGCTGGCCGAGCGGCTGGAAAAAGGTGGCTGCTCGTGCGACACGCTCAAGCCGTGTAGCCAGTCGCGGATCGTCTGGGAAAAGCAGAACGACGCGATTAAGATTCATCTCGAAGACGCGATCACCGCCGATGGTCAGGAAGTCTTGAACCTGCTCCAGCAGCGCGGTATCGACAATGTCGTGATACTCGGCGTCCACACTAACCGTTGCGTTTTAGGCCGGCCGTTCGGCATCCGGCAGATGACGTATCTGAAAAAGAACGTCGTCCTCTGCCGCGACCTGACGGACTCATATCACCGCGACCCCGGGCATCATTTCGAAGGTTTGAATCAAATCATTGAACATGTGGAAAAATACTGGTGCCCCACCATCACCAGCGAAAATATCACGGGACAACCGCCGTTTCGTTTCAAGCAGGCACAGAAGTAACGCCGCGCGCCCGGCGTAAGTTCATCGTCTTTCAACTTGTCAAATGAATTGATCGCCGTCGTATATTACGATCCTTGCTGAACGCGGTATGGTTGACGTTTACTTGGACGTCAGCAAGTCGCGATTTCATCTAGTAATTCGGAATCGATGAACAAATCGTCCGCGAATTCCGTTTCGATCATCTGAATCTCATCGAATGAAGCGACAAAGGCGTTATACACTCGAGGGTCGAAGAGAGTGCCAGAGCCAAACGACAAATACTCGAGTGCCTTTTCGGTACTCAACGCACCTTCTTTGCGGAAGTGAGACCGCAGCGCGTCGTATACGAGGGCGATGGCGACGATTCTAGCCGACAATGGTATGTCGTCTCCAGATAGACCGTCGGGGTAGCCGCTGCCATCCCACCTTTCACGGCAGTAAGTCGCGATCTCTGCGGCCATTCCCACGACTGGATTGCGTTGTCCCGTGTTGAATTCTTGGAAATGAAGAATGGCGTATCGTTCGACGATCGAATTAAGTTTCGCATCCTCCGACAGGATACCCCGCCCGATTTTGCCGGGTTCAGATCGCGGCGGTTGTTTTTCGTCGTCGCTTTTTTCCGATTTGAGGAAGTGCGCGTCGGGGGTATTGACTCTGCCGATGTCATGCAATGGCGCTGCGAGAACGAGTGTATCGATGAATTCTTCGTCCAGTTTCAGTGCGATTGCCACCGCTCGGCTAAAGCAGCCCACGCGGATGATATGGTTACCGGTGTCCTCGTACTTGTCTTCGGCCGCGATGCGAAGTTTGAGAATAATTTCGAGTTGAGAGGCCCAAAGTTCGGCCATCGTGCGCTGCACGTTCTCTTTTAAGAGTTCGTGCTGGCCTTTGAGTTCGTCGTATTGTTGTTTCAACTTGACCGAACTGCGAATTCGGGCGATCAAGTCCTTTTGATCAACCGGTTTGTTGAGGAGATCTGTTGCTCCCATATCCAAAGCGGTCCGCTTCAAGCCTGCGTCCGCCTCGCCCGTGACAATTATGACGGGAATATCTCGGGACGCCGCGGGAGTCTTTATTTTTTGTAATAACTCCAGTCGTAGCTGTCAATTTTCGATTGCTATTTCAGATTTTTGAGAATTCTGTTAGTCGATAGGAATGTCAGTCGAGAATCAATCAATAACCGATGTACGTGATGAA
>JBLHLE010000302.1:0-7559 GCA_047620805.1 Pirellulaceae bacterium | reverse complement strand
CCAGTCACTTACAAAGCCGCATGCACCAATTCGCTGGTGAAATTCGCGGTGAGTATCGAGCCCTGATTATTCTAACGTGGGTCACCAGTATCCTTGCCGTTGGGATGCTACTTGCAATCCTCCGCTTCTTTTACAACTCCGTATTCAGTCCGTTGAGAGGGCTTGTCGAAGGATCGCGTCTGGTCGCGAAAGGCGAGTTCAGTCACCGCATTGAAGTCAACTCACATGACGAAGTTGCAGAATTGGCTGCCGCAATGAATGCGATGACTACGCGGTTTCAAGAAGTCCGCGACGACCTGGACCGGCAAGTGCAAATCCGCACCCAAGAAGTTATCCGCAGTGAAAAACTGGCCAGTGTTGGCTTTCTAGCCGCCGGTGTTGCGCACGAGATCAACAATCCGCTCGCTTCTATCGCCTGGGCAGCCGAAGCACTCGAATCGAGAGTGCGGGAAGTCATCGCTCTGGATGACGAACGCCCAGACGAGGATCACAACGAGGAAATCAGCGTCTTGAAAGAGTATCTCCGCTGTATCCAAGATGAAGCGTTCCGGTGCAAAGGAATTACAGATAGCCTGCTCGATTACGCCCGCATGGGCGACATCGAACGCCAAAATGCTGAACTCAGAGAACTCGTGGCCGGCGTGATTGGCATGATCCAGCACCTCGGGAAGTACCGCGAGAAACAAATCGAATTCCTGCCCGGACCGAATGTCTCAGCCTCCGTTAATTCACAGGAAATTAAACAGGTAGTCATGAACCTGATCACCAATGCACTCGATAGCCTCGAATCGGGTGGCCAAGTGCAAATTGAATTGAATACGGATTCCGAAAACGCGTCACTCTCCGTTCGCGACAATGGATGTGGTATGTCCCAAGAGGTACTAACTCATCTATTTGAGCCATTCTTCACTCACGGTAAAGAAGGTCGCGGTACCGGCCTCGGATTGTCGATCACTCACCAAATCGTAATCGACCACGGAGGAAAAATAGAAGTCAACAGCGAAGGCCAAGGTAAAGGTTCGCAGTTTATAGTCATCCTACCCAAAACTAACGAGAATGTGAAAACAGGCTATGAAGAACAAATCGAAAAACGACAAATCGCTGCCTAGCGGACTCAAGATACTATTTGCCGACGACGAGCCGACGCTTCAACAGCTCATGAAATTGGAGCTGCCTAGAATGGGACATGAAGTCACGGTCTGTCCAGATGGACACACTGCGGTAGCTGCTATCGACAAAAACACTTATGACTGCATCATCGTCGACCTCGACATGCCTGGCATGTCGGGCGTCGAAGTACTGACTTACTGTAAGTCGGTCAGTCCCGAGACGGAGGGAGTGATTCTGACCGGCAAGTCCTCAATGGATTCGGCCATCGCCGCGCTGCGGCAAGGTGCGTTCGACTATATGACCAAGCCGTGCCGGCTGCTTGAACTCCAATCGCTGTTAGCTCGAGTTGCCAAGAAACGCGAACTCACCAATCTCTATCGAGCATGCAAACGTCAACTTGAGCGAGTGGAAGGCAAATCCGAATTGATCGGGGCAGGGCAGGCCATGGAACGAGTCCGCAGCGTCATATCGAAAGTCGCCCCCACTCAGTCCACCGTGCTCATCCTAGGAGAAACTGGCACCGGCAAAGAACTCGTTGCCCGTGCCGTTCACAAACAAAGCCTCCGAGCTGACAAGCCGTTCGTCGCCGTCAATTGCGGCGCGCTGCCCGAGTCACTCATCGAAAGCGAACTCTTTGGCCATCGCAAGGGTGCCTTTACCGGCGCCGATGACCATCGTATCGGACTGTTCGAAGTGGCTGACGGCGGAACTCTGTTCCTCGATGAAATCGGGGAACTGCCTAGAGCAATGCAAGCCAAATTGCTGCGAGTACTCGAAAGTGGAGAGATTCGTCGCGTCGGAGACAACGAATCTTTCCAAGTCGATGTTCGAATCGTCTGTGCAACTCATCGAAACTTTACCGACATGGTCGCCGATGGCGATTTCCGCGAAGACTTGATGTACCGCATTAACACTTTTGAAATCCACCTTCCCGCTCTGCGCGAACGGACTGGCGACGTCGCCGAACTTGCCAACCATCTCTGCCGAAGACTTCTGAAAACAACGTCAACCAATCAGCAATTGTTTACCGACGATGCGATCGCCGTACTCCAATCACATTCCTGGCCCGGCAACATTCGCGAATTAGCCAATGTCATCGAACATGCGACAATTCTCTGCGAGCGTCTTCCCCTCACCCCAGACGATCTCCCGACGAGATTTACCGAACGGAATCTACGAATCAGTTTCGGTCCAATGACATTGCGTGAACTGGAAATGCACGCAATCCACGAAGCCATCGAACGCAATGAAGGTAACAAGTCGGCCGCCGCTGAAGAACTCGGAGTCAGTCTAAAGACACTCTACAACAAGCTCAACACAGCAAAGCCACTTTCGCGAATCGCTTAGACGACACCCGCTTCAGTGGCATGCCACATGAATAAACAGGCAACAACATCGCAGGGAGAGCTCAACGCATGTTGCGTACAACACCGACGGCAACGCCAACCACTTCAGCGTTTTGGACGTAGATGGGATCCATTGTCTCGTTCGCAGGTTGAAGTCGAATGCGATTAGATTCGGGAAACCAATATTTGAGAGTGGTCTCACCGTCGTCGGTTTTAGCAACCACCATTTGACCGGTTTGAGCGGTTGGCTGTTTGCGGATTACGACGTAGTCGCCGTCGGCAATGTGAGCGTCAATCATCGAATCTCCATCGACGCGCAAAACGAACATATCGTCTCTGTTGAAGAGTTCTCCAAAGTCGATACGATCCGCTTGTTCAAATGCCAGGCGAGTTTCGCCAGCAGTGACACACCCGGCCAGCGGTAATCCAGCCGGCTTGTTGCCAAAGTCACCTACCAACTCGATGGCCCGGGATTTATTGGGACTGCGAATGATCAGCCCCTTCTTTTCAAGCGCTTTTAGGTGACACATGACGCCGTTGGGGGAGCTAATGCCAAAGAACTCCCCAATCTCGCGTACCGTTGGACCGTAACCACGATTGGTGATCTTGTCGTGGATGAAGTCGAATACTTCCCGTTGTCGCTTGGTAAGCTGATCTAAGGACATGTCTCTTCCTTTGAATTGGACGGGAATAAGTAATTCGTGCGCTGCCGGGATTTTGCTGAGCTCATCACCGATGGAAGAGGGAAGAAAGCGCCGGCACGCCCACGTTTCCCAGACGGTTTGCCGTTTGCTCAGCATATTGAAATACCAAGCAGTGCTTCACGAACCACTACATTCCACCCACCCAATATAATATACAGGCGTACACAAGCAATAGCATTTGTACACTAATCGACCGAAAACAAGATTTGCCATCAGCTTATTCGCAACCTAGCTTTTTTTAGCCGAAATTTTCGCCGTACTGCAGACGCGCGTTTAAGGTTTTGGAACCCTGGAAACAGCTAGCCAACAAGCTCAGGAATTATCCGATGTGCAATTCACTGCTTCGCTTCCTAAAACAAGAAGACGGGCCTACAGCCGTCGAATACGCAGTCCTGTTGGCATTGATCGTATTAATCGCAATCGGTGGCATTCGGCTGTTTGGCAATAGTACTAGCGGCAGCCTTACCGGTAGCAGCGAGAGCATCTCCGACTACATGTCCAAGTCGGGCGTCGATGTTGCGGAATAGGACCACCTAACCGGCTCAATCCGACTTACTGCTCTTCCCGCAGATAGGTCTCTCAAATCCGCCGGGCTGCCAGCGATGGTGATAGATGCATTAGATCGGCACTCCGTCCCAACGAACGAAGGCCTCCATTGCAAAATACTCTGGCAGTCCAACTTGATTGTAGCGACGCGCCGTCTCGGTGTTGCGGTCTTCCGCCCGCTCCCAAAATTCGCGTGGGTCTGAGCCAGGGAATAATGCCTCGTCCTTCTGACTCTCGTGCATGAAGATGGCCTTCCGCTTGCGCTCGAGGTCACCGGGACTGAGAGGCACGGCGATCTCAATTTCGTCGAGTGCGTATTCTTGCCAAGCGCCTCGATAGAGCAACACGTCGGGACGCTTGCCATTCGCTTGCTGAATTTCCTCCAGCGCCCGAAAGATCGCTTGAGCACAAACTCGATGGGTACCGTGAGGATCGGAGAGGTCTCCGGCGACGTAAATCTGATGAGGATCGATTTTCTCAATGAGCGCGCGAATGATCTGCACGTCGACTGGACCGACCGGATGCTTGGCGACGGTTCCAGTGCGATAGAAAGGCAGGTCGATAAAATGCAAATTCTCTTCTCGGCAGCCGACCTGAAACGCGCCCGCTTTCGCTTCACTCCAGCGAATCAATCCCTTAATCCGCCGCACGACATCCGAGTCTGGGTCACCGGGATGCTTATTCACAAAGGACGCTGCAACTTGGCGTTCTAAGTCTTCCGACTTATCTCGATCTATCGAAAACAGTCGGTTGTATTCCGTCACCAGATCTGCGACTCGAGCCGCGTCGTGATCAAATACTGCGATGTTGCCGCTAGTCATATACGCTATGTGAGTATCGTGTTGATCATCGATCAATCGAATTAGCGTTCCGCCCATACTGATGACGTCGTCGTCGGGGTGTGGGCTAAAACAGATCACGCGTTGTGGATCCCGACCAGCCGGATGATATTCGATGGTATCCATCATCCAACGAAAGACGCGATGGGCCAGTTCTTGTGCCGGACCATGGTGCCGCAACAATTGGTGCAAATTATGATCGCGAAAATCGTCGTCATCCAATTTCAACAACGCCTTGTCCGTTTGTTCACACAGCCACAAAACGGCTCGCTTGATGATGCGAGTATCCCACGTGACATCTCCCTGAGCCCAGGGAGTTGCAACGGACGCCAATTCTTTTGCCGCAGCTTCGTCCAAGAGTACGGTGGCGTCGCTGTGCTCCTGCAAGTAACTCGCGGGGACGCGCGCCGTCACGCCTTCCTCGACCAGCGCCTGCACAATTCGCGACTTGTGCTCGCCCATCGCTAATAGGAAGATCTTGCGAGCACTTAATATCGTGGCCAACCCCATCGTCATTGCGTGAGTGGGAACATTGTCCTCGCCAAAGAAATCGGACGCTGCTGCGCGACGCGTCACTGGGTCGAGCACGCACAATCGAGTCCGACTGTTGCGGACACTAAAAGGTTCATTAAAACCGACGTGCCCGTTGGTACCGATCCCCAACAGCATGATGTCGATGCCGCCCTCGACAACGATCTTGTTCTCGTACTCGCGGCAGTGCTGCTCGACATCGTTGAGCGGCACCATGCCATCGGGAATGTGAATCTGATCCTCGGGGATGTTCACCAGTGAAAACAAATGCGAGTGCATCCAGCTACCATAACTCTGCATTTGATCGTGCGGTAGCCCGTAGTATTCGTCTAGGTTAAAGGTCACGACATTGGAAAAATCGAGCCCCTCTTCGGTGTGTAGACGAACCAACTCGCGATAAACATCGACGGGCGTCGAGCCCGTGGGGAGACCCAGTACAGCCTTTTGCCCCAATTGATTTCGTTCGCGGATAACACTAGCGACAATTTGGGCCACATGACAAGCCATGTCACGACTTGAATCAAATACGTAAGTCGGAATCGCGCCGGGGACGTATAAAGGTGTCTTGCTATTGGAACTGGTCGACATCGTTAACTCTGTGGATCTTTATCGCTGTACCTGTTAACTCTATGTACTTCGTAACGCTTTGTACTTCGTAACGCTTTGTACTTCTTAACGCTTTGTACTTCGTATTCAACAACTTGCGAACCCACCAGAATATCTAGTGCGGCGCCTATTTTCAATTGGCGACCAGTGCGATTGGGAAAGAGAAGGGGATTTGTACGGGAGAAAATGCCGGCAGCGGCCAAAAATTCTCCACAGAGGCTCACTCCCCGCAGCCGACCAGCTAGAATCTGGCGCGATTAGGAAGAGTTTCCGTCGATCAGCAAGGCGAGGTTGTTGCGATGAATGACTTCTTCATAGGGTCGCTGCCCCAGCACTTCGGCGATCTTTTCGCTCCGTACACCCTGTACTCGGCGAACTTCCGCACTGCTGTAGTTCGTCAGGCCCCGCGCAAATTCATTGCCGTCGGGGTCCAGCAGAGACAACACGTCGCCCTTCACAAATTCACCCTCCACCTTGGCAATACCAATGGCTAGCAGACTGCGACCCTGATCGCTGACGGCTCGGTGAGCACCGGCGTCGAGCCTGATGGCGCCCTGAGGTCTGGCGGAGAATGCAATCCAACGTTTCCGCGGGCTGACCGCCTTCCCCTGTGCTAACAGCAGCGTGCCAACTTCCTCTCCACGGAGAATTGCCGTAAGTATGCCCGGCTTGCTGCCACTGGCGATGATTGCATTTTCACCAGCAACTGTGACAATCCGCGCGGCTTGTAACTTGCTCCCCATCCCCCCTTTGCTTAACCCCACGGCTTGTTTCTGGACGACCGAGAGAATATCGTCGTCGATTTTATCGACTACGGAAATTAGCTTGGAGGATTCGTCTGCAGGGTCGCCGTCGTACAACCCATCCACGTCCGAGAGGATGATTAACAGGGGAGCTCGCAACAAATTCGTGACCATCGCCGCCAAACGGTCGTTATCTCCAAACGTCGTCTGTAATTCTTCGACGGAAACGGTGTCGTTTTCGTTGATGATCGGGATCGCTCCGAATTCGATGAGTGACAAAAGCGTGTTACGAACATTTAAATAGCGAGTGCGATCGTCGAAATCGTCGGCAATGAGCAATACTTGAGCTGCTCGATGACCGTATTTTCGAAAAGTGCGATCGTAGGTTTCGATCAGGTGAGTTTGCCCAATCGCTGCAATGGCTTGCAGTTTCGCCAGATCGTTGGGCCGCTGCCGCAACCCCATTTGGCTCATGCCAGCTCCGACAGCACCGGAACTGACCAAAACCACGGTCTTGCCCATCTCGCTGACGAGGTGAATTTCCTCCGCTAAACGCGAAATTCGCTCATTGTCCAGGGTCCCGTCGGGGTGAGTCAAAACTCGCGTCCCAACTTTGACCACGACCAAATCCGCTGTCGCTGCGATTTCCTGCCGCAAAAGATCGGTCATGCATTTCTCGTTGGAATGAAGCTGTGGAGCTACTCGTCAAATGTCAGTGGATTTATATGGCGCGCAAGTATCGCCAGAATCAAAGTATCCGTCCTCGAACCGAAACCTGGGCGAAATTCCGAAAAATTCCGTTACTTTGATTCTTACCGCAATTTGCGTCACCTTTAGATATTTCAACACTAGTCACTGATCGAAGTCGCGACAACTAGGGATGAGCTGTTGAGAAATTAGGCAACTGCGAATAGAATACGCAGGTGCTTCCCAATGGCCGTCGTTGTGGTCCCTGGCGACTGACAACTCACGAATGATTCGAGACCGCCAATTCGAGACCGCCAATTCGAGACCGCCAATTCGAGACCGCCAATTCGAGACCGCCAATTCGAGACCGCCAATTCGAGACCGCCAATTCGAGAACACCAATTCGAGAACACCGATTCGAGACCTCTAATTCAAGAACACCGAACA
>JBLHLE010000301.1:0-7582 GCA_047620805.1 Pirellulaceae bacterium | reverse complement strand
GCGCGGGGTTGGTGTTTCTCGCCCTGATCGCAATTATGGCCGTAGTTTATTTCGTCTTGCGGTCGAACAGCGAACCTCTAGCCGACGGTCCTTTGAAAGATATTAAGGACTAAGAGGAAAAAAATTCGTTTTGCCTTAGCTTAGCGAGCGAGCAAGCCATGACGAGTCTGCAGAAGGTCAGTTTTGGTTCGCTATTCTTTCAGTTCGCTATTCTTTCGGCTGAATTGGCGTCGCGCCCGGTGGCGGTGTACCGCCCCCTTCATGAACGTATTTCGATCGTGACTGCCGATACTCCTCGCTGCCGGGTAATTCATTGCCTTCGACAGTGCCGATCTGTTGTTCAAACAGTTTCCGCAGGAACGGCCGGCACCATCCACATCCCGTCCCAGCACCGTAACACTCGCTCACCTGCGCGGCGCGTTTAGGCTTCTCAATTCGAATGAAATTGACGATCTTTCGTTTCGTAATGTGAAAGCAAAGGCACAGTTCGTCATCGAGTTCCACGTTTCGTTCCTTTGGCTAGTAGCAGGCAAGTTGGCTGCGACATTGTAGCAGAATTGGATTGGCGCGGAGAACGCCATTCCGCGGTGCCGGAGAAGTCGAAGACTGGAGTCGTCGACGTTGGAGTTGGAGTTGGAGTTTGAGTTTGAGTTTGTTGAGGGACGCACTAAAACTCGAATAATGCGATGCCGAAGTGAACTGCTAGTACGAATAGTGTCGACCACAACACAGTCTGCGTGATTGAGCGACTGACACTACGACTCGAGTCCTTGGGAGTTGCCCCGAGGAAGTAAGAGATAGTTGCGACACCTGCCGCACAGGTCAGCAGTTTCCCCGCCATCCATTCCCAACCGATGAACATGACGTGTTCAGGGCTAAACAATAGTTGGTTGAAGTGCAGCGTCCAATACTCAAAGCCGAGCTGTGGATGCAGCGCGTTGAATACTAGCATGCTCGCAACCGCGGCGGCGGCATACGTAAAGGCCGTCAATACTGGAACGCCGATCAAAAACGAATAGAGAATTGGTGTCGCCAGATATCGGGTTGGCCGGGCGCCGAGTGACCTCATGGCAGACAATTGTTGACCGTAGCTTTTTGCCGCCACGTCAGAGGTAACGGCCGCGCCGCATCTGGCAGCGATCAAGATCGTTGCTAACACCGGAATGAGAACTCGGCCAAGCAAGTAACCGACAGCTTGTAAGACGTCTTCTAATATCAGCGCCTCGGTGTATTGCGCGTAGGGAAGGAACCTAAACGTGAAGTAAGTGGCAACGAATCCAGTCAGGAATCCGGAGACGCCTAAATACAGCCAAGCCGACGGGCCGACGATGAGCCATAGGTAGTGCATCAAGTAACGCATCGCCCAATAGGGAGATCGCCACAAGGGGAGCAAGCGGAGAGGCAGAGCGGCCATTTGTAGACAGGCGTCGCTGGTCCCCGCTAGGAAACCGCTGACCGATGATGTGAGGGCCGAGGTCTGAGGTAGTGGAATTGGGTCGTCTTCCGACGGGACCGCCGCGGCTAGTAGTTGCTCGAGGTCATTCCATTGCTCGCGCGGAATTGTTCGCAGTGTTTGCAGATCGGGGTCGAGCAGCAGGATTTCGTCGGCGATCGGCATCAAGGCGAGATAATCGTGAGTCACGATTACGGATGTCTTGTGATGGTGCTCGTGCGTCTCGCTAATGAGCTTAGCGACTCTGCGGCCCGTTGCAATATCGAGTCCAGAAGTGGGTTCATCGTAGAGCAAGACTTCGGGGCCGTAGGCCAGCGTTCTGGCGATTGCCAGTCTTTGCTTTTGGCCGCCGCTGAGGACACTAACCTTACTTCGAGCTGGTACGTCGAGTTCTTGTAACAGTTCTGCGGGGGACCGACGCGTTCCCTTGCTGCGGCGATGGTCGGCGGCAAAAGCGACATTCTCTAGGGGGCTGAGTTCATCCAGAAGGGCAAAGGACTGAAAGACGACACCGACACCCGAACGATCGGCTCGTCCGTTGACCACTCGATCGTCGATTAACACTTGTCCGGTAACGTGAATGTCGCTTTCTTCGTCGTTTAGACCGGAGAGCGCTTTCAGTAGAACTGATTTGCCAACGCCGCTGCGTCCGACGATCAAGGTGACCTTTCCAGGGGCGATTCTGGCGTCAACTTCGCGAAGCAGGACATGGCCGCCCGCTCGCACTGTTAGTTTTCTTAATTCGATTGGCGGAGAGCTGATGGTGGGCGTTGCTTTCGTCTTATTGTCTTGCAATGTTGTCATTGTTGGCTCCTCGTCAATTGAATTTGGCTGGCGAATGGATTGATGCGCGGGACGTCGCCAACCAGCAGCGGTAGGTTACGAATCGGTTCGGTTGAGTCGTTCCCAAAGGTGTCCGTTTCCAATACCAGCCAACGCTGGTCCTTTTGCAGGATTTGGTTTCGTAGCACTTTGGCGAATTCGGGGGTGATCCCGGCATCTTCGTCGCCGAAGAGGATCTGACCGATGCGGACAGCCGTGGGTTCCAGTCGCGAAGAAGCGAGCTGAAACGCCGCATTTGCTTCGGGACTGGACCAGTTTTCCTCCATGACCTGTTTCACTCGCGGATTGTCCACAATGACCTCCCGAATAATGCTCCAGACCAATTTCTTCATCTCGGGGTCGCTGACAATTTTGCCGAGGTTCGCTTCGATCTTTGCTTGGACAACTTTATTGGCCGCGATGTCGGACAGAATAGTTTTCTGTAGAGCGATGAAGTCATTGGTGTGTTCTTCGAGTACCGGAGTGGCGTCGTCTTTCACAAATCGATCCCACTCTTCTTTTACAAGGCTCTCATTGGGACGAAATGATTTGTCGTATGCATAACGCCAACCGAACCTCCAGACGGAGGCCTTTTGCCAGATCTCTTTGCCGACTTCCGTGACGATCGGTTGCGACTGTTCCTTCACGATCGGCCAGATCTCTTTTTTGACGAGCGGAACAATTTCGCTTTGCACGATTTCTTTTTCATAGCGTTTGCCGATTGCTTGGATTTCGGCTTGATGAGCTGCGAGTGATACGGGGAGATCTTCTTTGACAATTTCGTAGGCTTGTTGCAGGCTGCGGGCCATGATCGGCTTCAGGGCCGCAATAATCTCACTTTGATGTTTTCTAAACGCCTGTCGTATTTCCGTTGTTACTTCCGCTCGCTTGTGAGGTGGCAACATCGTTTCCAATACCCAACTCATCGAACGTGGAGCTTGATGGGAGATCAGCACGCTTCCTTGAACGGCGACGGGGGCGTCGGCATAGAGCAGTACTTGACCTTTGCGTGCGTGGATGGCCACCCCGCGAGTATTTGGAATCGGATCGAGCTGTGTGACTTCGCCAACTTGGTGGCTTTCACCGCTGGCATCGACCGCGAATACTGGGTCGCCAACGGCGAGTTGTACGTCAACTTGACTTTCGAATTTGAGCGGAGTTCTCTTGCTAGTGACATAGTCCCATGCCTGGGGGACCAGTCGGTCGGCGACGGTGCCATCGCCAACCGGTTGGCTGTATGCCCAGTGATACAAGGAAAACAAAACTCCCGACCAAATTAAGATTCCTGCGAATATTTTGACACGCTTTTTGGCCATGTCTTTTGTCCTGTTTAGAAGTGCCGTCGTGCGGCCGCTATGAAACTGAGTTGTAGCTTTTGCACGATGTTAATTGGATGCGAAAAATGGATATTTGACTCGAGTAGTAGTTCGTAAGTTCGAATGCGTATATTCTCGCGAAGATAGGTGACAATGTCCCCATTTTTGCATTGATTGGGTGTTAGTTGCCGGATTAGGGGTTCGGGTCACAACGTTTTTTCGAGTCAGCAAAGAACTTGTCACCACCGTTTTAGGTAAAGACTAACGATTGGGACGAATGATACCGACGACTCGAGTTTGGCTGTCCATGAAGTGAAACATTGTTAGACACTTAGTGGTTACTTCTGGACTCGCCTGAGCTGTTACTTGTCAGCGGCGCAGAACTCAGATATCTTGCCTCTACTCATATTTGCGCACTTTCAGCGATTTACTTGCTTTGCGAGGCCATGAATGTTGTCGAGAAACGCCCGTATAGGGTTGGTGCTTTTTGTTGTTTATTTAGCCTTCTACTGTGGTTTTGTTTTTATCAGCGCTTTTAGAGCGGACTTGATGGAAACAACTCCTTTTGCCGGCGTCAATCTTGCCATCATTTACGGCTTCGCTCTAATAGTAGGAGCTTTCGCCCTATCGATGCTGTACGGATTTCTGTGTCGCAACGAAGATATCCAACAGAAAAGGGGCGAGAAATGATTCCCGAGCCAACAACATCTGCCGTCCTTATTTTCTTTGCCTTTGTGGCAGTCACGCTGGGCATCAGTTTCTACCTCGGCGGGAAAGCCAAATCGTCGGCGGGGTATTTTGCTGCCCACGGCGAGATCCCATGGTTCATCAATGGTGTCGCCTTTGCCGGCGACTACTTGTCCGCCGCATCGTTCCTAGGGATTTGCGGCATGATCGCTCTCTACGGTTACGATGGGTTCTTGTACTCGATCGGCTTTCTGGCGGGTTGGATCGTGGCGTTGTTGGTCGTGGCTGAGCCGATGAAGCGGATGGGGAAATTCACTTTCGCCGACGCTCTGGACGCAAAGTTTCAGTCCAAGGGCATCAAAATCGCCGTTGGTATTAGCACTCTGGTAGTGAGTGTTTTCTATCTCATTCCACAGATGGTGGGGGCTGGCGTTTTGATCACGCCGCTGTTGGGTTTCGAACATTGGAAGGGAGTTGTGATCGTAGGGGTGACGGTGATCATGATCGTTGTCACCGCTGGAATGGTGTCGACAACTTACGTTCAGTTTTTGAAAGGGACGTTGCTCGTTATTTTCAGTGCCGTACTTACTGTCGCAATTCTGCAGGGCGGATTGGAAGTCAAAAAGGGCGGCGCAGACGGCTACGAATTCAAGAACATTGGACCGCTTGCGAAAGCTGATATCGAGAGTTCTCTGCGACAATTGGAAGACATGGCTGCTGCAGAACTCGTGGCTGCCGAGGGCGATTGGAAGGACCAGCCATTCATTCGCTTCCAGCAAGGCGAGTTGCTGCGGATTTGGCACGTAGTTCCCGACGGCGACGGCGACAATGTGTTGTTGCGCGAAGCGCAATCGTCCGAGGAACTCGCCGATGGTGTAATACTTGTCAATGGTCAAGTGAAGGGTGAGAAGAAGGGTGAACCCGAATTGCATTCAGTGGGGCATATCAGCAAATTACCCGGTGATAAAGAGAAGACCGGACCTTTGGGGCCCGTGGCGTTCCTCTCGACTCTACAGGAAAGTGAAGTTGTTCTGTGGCGGAAGCAGGCAGTTGGTTCCGTAACTGTGTACTACCAGAAACCAACTCCAGGAAGCGAAGTCCTTCGTCCCGGTGAACACCCGAAGTTCAAAGGTATTCGGAGTGGCAAAATGATCGACAAGGTGAACTTCTTGTCGTTGATGCTGGCTCTTTTTTGTGGCACCGCGTCCCTTCCACATATTCTAATTCGCTACTACACGGTGAAAGACGAGAGCAGTGCTCGCAAGAGCACCATTGTTGGGATCGCCAGTATCGGTTTCTTTTACGTTCTGACGCTGTACATGGGACTGGGGGCGATGACCAGCGGTGCGCTTGATGTTTCGGGTAACGGAAATATGGCGGCACCATTGTTGGCTAAGAGTATCAGCCCGACCCTGTTTGCCATTATTTCCGCAATCGCGTTCACGACGGTCTTGGGTACGGTGAGTGGGCTCATCTTGGCGTCTGCCGGAGCGGTGACTCACGACTTGATGGCCAGCGGTATGGGCATTGAGATGAACGACCACGTCAAAGTGCGAGTCGCCAAGATCACATCCGTCGCAGTCGGCGCGGTCGCTATTGTGTTGGGAATTCGTTTTGAGGGAATGAATGTGGGCTTCCTTGTCGGATGGGCGTTTAGCGTTGCGGCTTCAGCGAATTTGCCCGCGCTGATTATGGTCCTATTTTGGAAAGGGACGACCAAGCAGGGAATCATCGTTGCGGTTGTCGTCGGGATGGTCACGTCACTCGGCTGGATTTTGCTCAGTGCCGATACGATGCAGAGCGTATATGGCCTGAAGGGACACGCTGGTTTTGTCCCGTTTGGTCAGCCCGGAATCGTCACCATTCCACTCGGATTTCTCACCCTTGTCGTCGTCTCGCTGCTGACGAAGAATTCCAATGATCCTGCCCCTGCGAAATAGCCGCATCGGCAAGGCATTGAAGACGGCATTGAAGACGGCATTGAAGACGGCATTGAAGACGGCATGGTCGGTACAATCGGGCGATCTCGATCTTCCGTTCTTGGCGCAATCGATACGTTTGGTTTAACGCATATGCAACCGTTCTGAGTTTCGTGCTGATTGTCCGTCTTTGTTCTATAGGCAAGCTATAGTTTCGTGTTCATTTGCGTTTTGCTCAGATCCCATTTGTAGGACGGGATGCGGGGAATGCGAAGGATGATCCTCCACTAATGATGACGGCAAGTCATCTGGGAACGAACGAAATAGGGCAAGGCCATGTCGACTGCAACAAATTCAACCATTCTCGATTGCTTGGACGATCTACCAGAATTGCGGCCCTTTCCAACGGCGGCAAGTCGCTTGTTGAGCGCGTGTGACGATCCAGGTACGGACTCAAAAATCCTTGCAGAAATCATTCAGCGTGACCCTGGTTTCGCTGCCAAGATACTGCAAGTGGCGAACAGTTCGCTCTACGGCTGTTCGGGCAAGATTCGGACGATTGACCAGGCCGTTGTCATGCTCGGTTTTCGCTCAGTTAAAGACATTGCCATTTCGATGGCGGGCGCGGCTGTCTTCGCCAATGGAAATACGGCCTCAGTCGAGCGGGAACAACTGTGGCACCATTCGCTGGGCTGTGCGACCGTCGCGCGGAAATTGGCTACCTGCATTCCTGGCATCCTGCCGGACGAAGCCTTCTTAGCCGGTATTTTTCACGATGTTGGAAAGCTGATCTTTTTCGATTTGGTTAGCAATGAGTACGCCCCTCTCGTCGCTCAGCACTCGCGTGGCGATCTTTTGGATGCCGAATTCAATACTTTCGGAATCACTCATGAAGAGCTGGGGATTGAGTGCGGTGAAGACTGGGGGCTTTCGCAGGCGGTGAATTGTTCAATCGGCTTTCACCACTCGATCGACGACGCTCCCGACTTCGGGGATCTCGTTGCGTTAACCAGCTTGGCTGACGCTCAGGCACGCCGCTGGGGTCTGGGGCAGCAGTCCGCGGCAGATTTAGATCAAAATCTGTGCAAGCTGGGGGTGGACTTGGTCGAAGAAAGTAGTTTTTCTTTTAGCGAACAACAACTGGAAAAGATCCATGCCGAGTGTATCGAGAACTTTGAGGAAGTCCGTGACATATGCGGTGGTTAATGTCATTGCTCGATTTCGATGACCCCATTGTTTCGCGACTGGCCAAAGTCTGTGTCGTTTTAGTTGCCTTGACCCTGTTCGGCACACTTGGGTTCGTCGTGGTTGAGGGCTGGCCGTTGATAGACGGCTTCTTCATGACGGTGATAACTATTTCCACCGTCGGTTACAGCGCGCCCCAG
>JBLHLE010000300.1:0-7597 GCA_047620805.1 Pirellulaceae bacterium | reverse complement strand
ACTTTCGCCATGAGATGGGAAAGGATGCTTACTGCCCCGGACTCTATCTTCACATCGCGCCCGAGGAGTGTTTCTTAGGTGCTGGTATTTGGCATCCGGATTCTGCCACTCTCAAGAATATCCGTGAGGCAATTGACGGAAGACCGCAGGATTGGAAACTCGCTCGCGATAACAAAAAGTTCAAGGGACACTTCGAGTTGGCGGGTGACAGGTTGAAGACAACGCCACGCGACTACGACAAAGACCATCCGATGATCGAGGATCTTCGCCGCAAAGACTTTATCGGCGTGAAGGCGATTCGAGAGTCGGATCTGTTCAAAAAGGATTTTCTGCAGGAAGCTGCCGCCGCGTTTGCTGCAGCGAAACCACTCATGCGATTCGTATGTGATGCTATCCGAGTTCCGTTCTAAAAACATTGTTCGCGGTGATGCTTGTTCGATTTACGCTTGTGAACGTCAAGGCGAGAGCGTTCAGTTAAACGTATCTGCATGTGCTCATGCAAGAACTTCACTCTACTGTTTTCTCCCGCTGAGCCCCCTATAATTGGATTCCTCATGAGCGGACGTTTCTCTATTGAGTGACGCTTCTCAACTGGGCAAGGAATTTAAGTCCAGATGAAAGGAGGCGAGGCGGATGGCGATTGTTCATTGGCATCAGACTGCGGAGCACTTTCGACTCCAGGAAGATGAGCGAAGAGAGAAGAACTGGAAACGCTGGGGGCCTTATCTCTCCGAGCGTCAGTGGGGAACGGTTCGCGAGGACTATTCCCCCGACGGGACTTCTTGGACTTATCTTCCTCACGAGCATTCTCGAAGCCGCGCTTACCGTTGGGGCGAAGACGGTCTGCTCGGCATTACGGATCGAGAGTGCCGACTCTGCTTTTCTTTCGCGTTGTGGAACGGCAACGACGCGATTCTAAAAGAACGGCTCTATGGTTTGAGTGGTCCAGAAGGCAATCATGGCGAAGACGTCAAGGAGTGCTATTACTACCTGGACTCGACGCCCACTCATTCTTATATGAAGGCTTTGTATAAGTATCCTCAATCGGCGTTTCCGTATGAGGAATTGGTGGAGGTGAACGGGGAGCGTGGACGAGACGCTCCGGAGTACGAGTTGGCGGACACTGGAGTTTTCGACGACAACCGTTACTTCGACGTCGTTGCCGAGTACGCCAAGGCCGGGCCGGACGATGTGTTGATTCGTTTGACCGTGACCAATCGAGCGAGTGTTGCGGCCCCGATTCACATTCTGCCAACTCTTTGGTTCCGAAATACATGGCGCTGGAAGTGCGCTAGCGAAGGATGTTGGGAGCGTCCGGAAATTCGAATCGATGGGGATTCCGTTCTCGCCGAACACGCGACGTTGGGAAAGTTTCGTCTGTTTGCGGAGCGGTTGCCACGGAAGAGACGCAAGTGGCTGTTCACAGAAAACGAAACGAACAAGCAGCGCCTTTTTCAGGTTGAAAACGATGTCGAGCATTGTAAAGACGCCTTCCACGATTACATTGTCAACGGCGACAAGAAGTCGGTTAATAGCGCGCGAACGGGAACGAAAGCGGCGGCGGTCTACGATGCCAAAATTCCCCCCGGAGAGTCGGTCACCATTCGCCTGCGACTGACCGCAGAAAATGAAATATCGACGGACCCGTTTGGCGAGCAATTCGACACAGTATTCGCTAAACGGCTGCGCAACGCGGACGAGTTCTACGAGACCTTGGCGCCCGAATCAGGTTCGCCGGAGGAGATCAAGATCCATCGGCTCGCGAATGCGGGACTGCTGTGGACTAAGCAATTCTATTACTACGCCGTTGACGAATGGATGAATGGCGATAGCGAAACCGATCCGCCATCGGAGAGTCGCAAGCAGGGTCGCAACAAAGGTTGGAGCCATCTCTACAACCGCGATGTGATCTCGATGCCCGACAAATGGGAGTATCCTTGGTATGCCGCGTGGGACTTGGCATTTCACATGGTTCCGTTCGCCCGTTTGGATCCGAAGTTTGCTAAGCGTCAGTTGATTCTGTTCTTGCGAGAATGGTATATGCATCCCAACGGGCAGATGCCGGCGTACGAATGGGCTTTGGGCGACGTCAATCCGCCGGTTCATGCCTGGGCTTGTTTACGAGTTTACGAAATGACGGGACCGCCTGGGCATCGGGATCGCGTCTTCCTGGCTCGAACTTTTCAAAAGCTATTGCTCAATTTCACTTGGTGGGTGAATCAGAAAGACGAGAACGGCGATCACGTTTTTTCGGGTGGCTTCCTTGGACTCGATAATATTGGAGTCTTTGATCGTTCGCGACCACTGCCAACGGGAGGGCGGTTGGAACAAGCCGACGGCACCGCCTGGATGGCGTTTTACTGCGCTTCGATGTTGGGCATGGCCTTTGAGTTAGCTTCCGAAAACAGAGCCTATGAAGACATGGCGTCCAAGTTCTTTGAGCATTACATGGCGATTTCAGATGCCATGAATCACTTGGGTGGTACTGGGCTGTGGGACGAGCAAGATGGTTTCTACTACGATCACCTGCATCTCGATGGAAAGTCGATCCCGTTGCGAATTCGTTCGATGGTGGGGATTATTCCTTTGTTCACTTCGCTAATACTTCGCGACGAGGTGATCTTGCGGATGCCGGGCTTTCGGAAAAGAATGAATTGGTTCCTAGAGCATGGGCTTCAACAAGAGCACATGACATGCATGGATCGCAACGCCGAGGACAAGACGCGCCGCGGTTTGCGGTTGATCGCGATTCCGTCGCGAGAACGATTGTTTCGCGTGTTGCAGTATGTTCTGGACGAAAACGAATTTCTTTCAGACTACGGCGTCCGCTCATTATCGAAAATTCACCAGGATCAACCGTTCGTCTTTCGTGGTGGGGGCAGCGAGCACATAGTACAGTATGTTCCTGGCGAGTCAGATTCGCCGATGTTTGGCGGAAACTCAAACTGGAGGGGACCCGTTTGGTTTCCCCTTAACTATCTGCTGATCCAGGCGCTTCGTCGCTATCACGCGTTTTACGGCGAAAGCTTTAAGATCGAGTGCCCGACTGGTTCGGGGAATCTCATGACACTCGGTGCAGTTGCCGACGAGATACGAAGCCGTTTGGTGAAGTTGTTCCTGCCCGACGAGTCGGGGCGCCGTCCTTGCCATGGCGATGAACAGCGATACCAGGATGATGACAATTGGAAAGAACACGTCTTATTCTACGAGTACTTTCACGGCGATTCCGGAAAGGGGCTAGGTGCAAGTCATCAAACGGGTTGGACGGCTTTGGTTTCCGAGTTGCTACGCGGTGGTTCGACATTTGATACGTAGTAGTCAATATGCTGGTGGCCGTTCTGTCGTTTTGGACTTCGTTGCAACCATGGAGCAAATGTCCGCGCTCCGCACTTGAGTGGCGCACAGAAACGGGCGTCAGGTAGGACAACTGTTGTTACCGGAACTGCTGGCGATGTATAATAGATGGCGTTGTCCCGGCGGTCGTCCTCGGTTGCCGTTGCGGGCTGTCGTTGCGGACCTGTCGTACCGGACCTGTCGTTGCGGACCTGTCGTACCGGGCTGTCGTTTCCTTCCTGTCGTTTCCTTCCTGTCGATGCTAACTACCGTTCGAGGTTTAGCCTCATTCCTGTTCTACGGATTTGACAATGTACAGTTTTCGTTGCTTTACTGGTACGCTTTGCCTTAGTGTTTTCTACTTGACGTTGTGTCCTGGTACTGTCGCTATCGCAGACAGTCCTGTTGAGTTCAGTCGGGTGCGTTCGATCCTGTCGAACAAGTGTTTCAAGTGTCATGGATTTGATGAGGAGGCTCGCAAAGGCGACTTGCGACTCGACAACTCCGACGCGGCCGCGGAAGTTTTGAACCGGCAGGACCCTGCGAAGAGCGAATTCTTGAAACGCATCGTTTCGACCGACCCCGATGAGAGAATGCCCCCAGCAGAGTCTAAGTTGTCGTTGACGAAAAGCGAAATTGATGTATTGAGTCGTTGGGTGAAGTCGGGCGCTAAATACGAAGGCCATTGGGCGTTTATCGCTCCAACAACGGTCGCGGTGCCGGCTACTAACGGCGAATGGGCCAAGAACGAGATCGATCAATTCGTTTTGAAGCGGCTACAAGCCGAGGGCTTGGTTCCCAACGACGAAGCGAGCAAGCAAAGATTGATCCGCCGAGTAGCGTTTGACCTTACGGGGCTTCCGCCCACTCTCAAGGAGATTCACGAATTCGTCGAAGGTGGTGACGACGCCTACGAGAAGCTGGTCGATCGATTGCTAGAACGCGAAAGTTACGGCGAGCGAATGGCAGCGACATGGCTGGACGTGGCTCGCTACTCCGATACTTATGGTTATCAAGTCGATCGCGACCGATTCGTTTGGCCGTGGCGGGATTGGGTCATCAAAGCTTTTAACTCGAACATGCCGTACGATCAATTTATCACATGGCAGTTGGCTGGCGATTTGTTGCCCAATGCGACCGACGAGCAGATCTTGGCGACGACGTTCTGTCGTTTGCATCCGCAGAAGGTGGAAGGGGGAAGTACTCCGGAGGAGTTTCGCGTCGAATACGTTGCCGATCGCAACCATACTTTTGGCACGGCGTTTCTCGGTTTGTCCGTAGAGTGTTGCCGCTGCCACGACCACAAATACGACCCGATTTCTCAGAAAGAGTATTATCAGCTGTTCGCCTTCTTTAATAATATCGATGAGTCCGGTCTGTATTCGTACTTCACCAATTCGGTGCCGACGCCCACGCTGTTGATGACGGACGATGCCAAGAAGCAACAGATTGCAGCAATCGAAACAAAGATCACGCAGCACGAGCAGGCGTTGAGCGAACTGGCTAAGACTCGAGTTGACGCGTATCAGGAGTGGAAAAAGAACCTCGCAAAAACGGTTGCCATCGAGGGACAGGTCGCTCATCAGTCCTTTGAGGGATACAAGAATGCCGCTAACAAGAGTGTGCAGGGCCGAGTTGGTAAGGCCGTCGAATTGACGGGTGACGACGCCGTTGGAATGGGGGTGGGGAATTTCCGTCGCTTCGATCCTTTCAGCGTCTCGCTTTGGATGAAGACACCCGACCACAAAGAACGCGCTGTCATTTTTCATCGCTCGCGGGCTTGGACAGACGCGGCTAGTCGGGGTTATCAACTGTTGTTAGAAAACGGCAAATTGAGCGCTTCCCTAATTCACTTCTGGCCAGGAAACGCGATCCGTGTAGTCAGCAAGCAACCGCTTCCAATCGATCAATGGAAGCACGTCGTAGTCACCTACGATGGTAGCAGTCTCGCCGCCGGATTAAAATTGTATCTCGATGGCAAGTCGATAGACAGCGAGGTTGTTCGCGACAACTTGTACAAGAACATGAGTGGCGGTGGTGGTGACAATATAGTCATTGGTGAGCGATTTCGAGATCGAGGATTCAAAGGCGGGCAGGTCGACGAATTCCGGGTTTTTAATCGTCGACTGACGGCATTGGAAGTTGCTACGGTTGCCAACGATTCTCTCGAGATTTCGTTGGAGGATCTGGCTGCCGTAGACACCGAGGGCTCGTACGATTATTATCTCCACGCACACGACGCTGAATTCAAAGCCGCATTGACCGCGTTGCGTTCCGTTCGCGAACAACGCAGCGGAACTATCGACGGAATTCAAGAGATCATGGTGATGCGAGAGTTGCAGAAACCTCGCGACGCATACTTATTGAAACGAGGCGCATACAATGCTCGCGGTGAAGTAGTTGTGCCAATGACGCCTTCGGCATTTTCCCGGCTGCCTGTGGAGGGGCGAGCGAATCGTTTGGACCTTGCCAAGTGGTTGTGCGACTCGCAGAATCCTTTAACCGCCCGGGTGGCCGTTAACAGGTTTTGGCAGCTGCTGTTTGGCACGGGGATTGTGCGAACGCCCGAGGATTTCGGCAGCCAAGGAGCTCCGCCAACTCATCCCGAGTTGTTGGACTGGCTGGCTCACGATTTTGTCAAATCCGAATGGGATGTTAAACGCTTAGTAAAAAGGATCGTCATGTCGGCGACTTACCGGCAAGCGTCTGACGTATCGCCTGAATTGCTGCAACGCGACCCCTATAATTTGCTGCTGGCTCGATCTCCCAGATATCGACTGTCTGCAGAAATGCTACGGGACAATGCTTTGTCCGTCAGCGGTCTGCTCGTGTCAAAAATTGGAGGAACTCCCGCCAAGCCGTACGAGTTATCGGTTTCGTTCAAGCCGGTTGGGCACGATAAAGGCGAGGGGCTGTATCGGCGAAGTCTGTACACCTATTGGAAACAGACTGCGCCTGCCCCAGTCATGATGGCGCTCGATGCGTCGAAACGGGATGTCTGTCGAGTTAAACGAGAGCGAACTTCTTCTGCGCTACAATCGATCGTATTAATGAACGATCCTCAATTCATCGAAGCAGCCAGGATGCTGGCCGAAAAGTCGTTCAACGAGCAAACGGGTGAATTCGGCATGGCGATACAGCAGATGTTTGAGTTAACGACTAGCCGCGAGGCGAAGCGGGCAGAGTTGGAGGTTTTGACAAAACTATACCTCGATCAACTCGACTACTTTACCAAGACGCCACAGGCAACCGAAGAGTTTGCCAAGATTGGCCAGAAGGCTTGGGGTAACAAAGCGGACAAACCAAAACTGGCGGCACTATCGATCGTCGCCAGCGTCCTGTTTAATTTCGACCAGTGCGTTATGAAACGCTAGGAGAAAGAACGATGTCACAAAATAAATGCACCGGAGCACTCTCTCCGTTGAATATGTCGCGCCGCGAAGTCCTGCAATCCATGGGACTTGGTTTCGGCTCGCTGGCCCTGTCGGAAATGTTGAACAGCGAAGCGTCCGCGGTCACAAAAAACGAGGGCTTGCATCTACCTGCAAAAGCCAAGCGAGTGATCTACTTGTTTCAAAGTGGCGGACCTTCTCAGCTCGACCTCTATGATTACAAGCCATTGTTGAATGAGAAAAATGGCGAGCAACTGCCAGACGAAGTCCGCAAAGGGCAGCGGCTGACGGGTATGTCCGGCAGCCAGTCATCCATTCCGCTTGCGGGCTCTCCGTTCAAGTTTACGCAGCACGGCGAGAGCCGCGCCTGGGTCAGTGACTTGCTGCCCAATACGGCGGGTATTGCCGACGATCTTTGCTTCGTCAAATCGATGTACACCGAAGCGATCAATCATGGTCCCGGCGTAACGTTCCTGCAGACCGGCTCGCAATTTCCGGGACGGCCGAGCATGGGGGCATGGCTCAGCTACGGTTTAGGAGCCGAGAATAAAAACTTGCCGAATTTCGTGGTCATGGTCACGAAGAACAAAGGGGGCCAACCTCTCGTGTCTCGGCTTTGGGGGAGCGGATTCCTGCCGTCGAAGTATCAAGGTGTGCGATTTCGCTCTGGCAAAGACCCTGTACTCTATCTGAACAACCCAGCTGGCGTCGATGTTGAAAGTCGACGTAATATGCTCGATCATCTCGACGCTTTACATCGTTTGCAATTTGGCGAAGGAGCGGAACCCGAATTGGAAGCTCGTATCAACCAGTACGAATTGGCCTTCCGCATGCAAGCATCCATACCCGAGGTGGCCAACTTTTCCGACGAA
>JBLHLE010000299.1:0-7619 GCA_047620805.1 Pirellulaceae bacterium | reverse complement strand
GCAGATCGTCGGCAAGTCGCGATGAACGGGCGGCTCTTGCCGGGGAACGGCCAGATTCGTGTGCGAAAATGCACAGTTGGCGCGCTTCGGTTACCGCCTTTGAGCGCGTAAGAAAGCGGAGGTTGCTGGGCTCGCCAGAACTCTGGCAGTAACCAAGGAACGTTTACGTTTGTGTGCGTTTACGTTTGGTTGTTCGTGGTACGCGGACGATGATTTCAGCACCGGATTCGGGAGAGCCGACGAAGATTTCGCCACAGTGTGCCTCGACAATCCGCTTGGTGATCGCCATTCCGAGGCCAGTTCCTTTGGTTTTCGTGGTGAAGAAAGCGTCAAAGATTTGATCGGAAGTAGTTTGATCGTCAAAACCACTTCCGTTGTCGAGGATCGAAACTTCAATGGCTTCTTCCTGCCGAAGTGTGATTTCCTGGCAACGGACCTTAATGAGACCGGGGCTGGCGCAGGCATAGATTGCGTTTTCAAGAATGTTGCGGAATACCTGGCCCATCGCGAACCAGTCGATATTCACCGTCAAGTCGCCGTCGATCTCTTCTATTAACTGGACGTTCTTATCGTCGCGTGCAACTTCCAAGTGCGACCACGCATCGCGCCATACGTGCGCAAGATTACATTTCTGCCAGTCGAGAATAATTGGGGCTGCATAATCGCGGACCTCTTCATATAGGTGGTGCAGGTGGTTAAGAGCATCTTGAGTTCGCTCTACCAACTCCAGTTCATCGGGTTGATCTTCGAGTTCCAATGCGAGCATTTCGAGGCATGCTTGGCTACGTTGGAAGGCATTGCGGCTTTCATGCGCCAAGCCTGCGACCGTTTCGCCGATAGCGGCCAAGCGTTCAGCCTGTTTCGCCCGCTGTTCGGCAGCATATTGGCGCGTAATGTCTCGTACGATGCCGGTAAAGAAACGTTCTTTACCCATTTCGAGTTCGCTGACCGCCAGATGGGCTGGGAATGTAGAGCCGTCTTTTCGCAAGCCGACTACCTCGCGACCAATGCCAATGATCCTGGCGATTCCAGTTTCAAGATAGTTGCTGATGTAGTCGTCGTGCTCGTCGCTATAGGGTGCGGGCATTAGACACGAAATATTTTTGCCGAGGACTTCTTGCTCTTTGTATCCAAACATCGCCTCGGCGGCTTGATTGTAAGACCGGATTGAGCCGTCGCTCCTGATGGTAATGATTCCATCAACTGCAGTTCCTAGAATTGCGCTCAGCATCGCTTCGCGATCGCGCAGTGTATCGAGTGCCGTTCTGTATTCCGTCGTTTCGTGTCCAATGCACAAGACACCGGGCGAGCCACTGAAATCGTCGAGTGAATGCGTCGTCCAGGAAAACCAGTGGACAGTTCCATCTTTGCCAATAAACTTAGCTTCGCAGGCGCCCGATCGCTGTTTCTGCCAAAACGGCATCATGTCCGCAGCAAGCGACTCATCGGTTAGGTTTAGTAGCTCTGTAACCGAGGCACCGATGGCTTCATCGCGAGCATAGCCGGTTATTTTCTCGGCATGCCGGTTGAAGAAACCAATCCGCTCATCGGGGTAAACGATGAGGATCATACATCCTGCTGCTTCGACCAATTGTTCGAAGTCTAGACCCGCATCTTTCCAATTCGACATCAACGCCTCCTTTTTGGCCTTCCAGTAGTGCTCATCTTACCGGCCAATGGGGAGGCCGCCGAGCGGGGATGTGAACGAATACGTTTCGGACATCGCCGTTGGGCAAAGTGACGCGAAATATGGTGGGGGGGTTAATGTCTCGCTCGAGTGGTCCACTACGTCGAGCAGAGATTAAGTACGGAAAGAACGTCCAGCGTGGAGACGATTCCTTGGAGCTTCTTCTCAGCGTTCACGACTGGCAGATGGTGAACTCCGTGTTCGACCATCGCTTCCGCCGCCTCTTTCACGCTGGAATCGGGAGTTACGGACAAAACTTGGTCCGTCATGATTTCGGAGACGGAATGGTGGCCAAGGCTATTGGCCAATCGCTCGCTCAGCCATTGTCGCATACTTCCGCTGTCTTGGTCCAACTGGTCGAGTTCGAATTCTTGTTCGGAGGTCATGTTGACAACATCCGTCGTCGATAAGATTCCAAGACAGTGCCCCGCGCCATTAACTACGGGTAATGCGGAAACGTGATTTTCGACTAACAACTTGAGTGCGTCGTGCAGGGAATCCGATGCGTAAATCGTCACAACGTCTCGGCTCATGATGTCGACGACTCGGGGTTTTGTCACGGACATGTTCTCCTCCTTTGGACTTCTTGAGTAACTGCCCAATCAAGAGTTGCTGGATTGCAAGTTAATTGGGCAGTTGTGGGACAAACTCATTCAAACAGCAGACCACCAATGGTCCGCACGGCTTCGCGGAGGGGTGTTACTAAACCAGTGTCAGTTCCAACCGCTTTGAAATAGGTTCGAGCTGCGTCTTGCATCCTACCTTCTTCCTCGTAGGCATTGCCCAGCACCATATAGGTTCTTCCTGTTGGCACTCCATAGTCGCGAGCTTGGTCGAGATGAAATTCCGTATACTCGAAATCTGTTCTTCTCAGCCGCAGTTGCGCTAGTGCCAAGTGCGACTTACCTGCGTAGTTGGCGGCGTCGATCGCATCGGAGAGTTGACCGACGGTGGGCGGGACGACTGGCATGGCAGTTCGTTCTGCCGCACTCCAATCGATCATGCACATTGTTTGGTCGTAATCCAGCTCGGCAGCATATTTAAGAGCTGCCTCGAATTCTTGGATTGCAGCCAATTCGAGCATGCCGCGGCTGTTGGGTACGATGCTCGACGGGCTGGTCGAGACGTAGATCCGTTCGGTTGGACCGACGATATCGGGCCATTCAATGGCTTCGCGAGCTTGATGTACGCGAACAACTCCCAAGAGGTAGCGGGCCACCGGATTGCGTGGCGCGACGTCAATCGCGTCGGCCAAGCTCTGCTCCGCGCCGCGAAGGTCACCCATGTGGATCATTGCGGATGCAATGGCTGTGTTTCTCCAGGGACGCAGGTGTCGGGGCAGTCTCATTGAATTCCATTCTGCAATGGCGCGATCGTATTCGGCATTTTCGTGCCGATTGATCACAAGCCAAAGATCAGTAGCCAGCGATTCGCTTTGCCAGAGATCTTCGTTAACTGTGGCGTCGGGTGACGAAAGGATTGTGTTGACGTCGTCGACCTGACGCGAAGCGTTGGGTGGTGGAACGTCAACACGGCTACGTGTCGCTCCGTTGGCAATGGATGCCGCGAGGCCGACTAGCATTAATGCAAGTGCTAGTAGTACGGCGAGTTTTACCAATTTTAGTTCGGCGTGTGTGTGTCGACTGACGTACATGACTCACCTCCGTTGTTGAAGTGACTTGTTTCTCTGCTCATTTCAATTGCAAAACACATGCCAACTCTCGACCTGGAGTGTGGCGCGGGTTGTAGTCGGCTCTAGCCACCAATACGTTGTTTGGCGGCGGGCGAGTTTGCGCAGCGATGCGCAATTGCGGGCCATTTCGCACACTTATTGAAGAAGTTATTGGCGTTGTCCGTCGAGTTGCGATCTCAGGTTTTATTTCGAATCCCGCGCGCGAATTGTCACGCCAGTTGTGGCGTCTCGGCGCGCCGATCCAGAATGGCAAAAAGAGCGAAGTCTGAAAAACGCGGGGAATCTTACGGTCTCGACGTTTGGCACGCTATTCGCAACTACCGTTTGCTGTTGCTCCTCTCATTTGAATGAGAGGCTTCGTGGTTCTTCGCCGCTGATCGGTTTATCCTTTGTGGTGACTTGTCCTGTGTCACCTCGGTTCCCTACGACCGTGATTGAACCCTTCAGCGGCGATCTCTTTTTATTTGAAGGGAAGAAAAAATGGCCACCATTCCTAGTGACCAATCCGGTTGGGCGCGACATTTTAGCCCTGCTACTCGCACACAACTGCTCAACGACGATACCGAAGCTTTTTCCAGTGTGGCTACGATTATTACTGTCATCGTCATTGGTGGGCTGTTGCTCGGTCTAACGGGTGTGATCTTGGCGTTGAGTTCTGGCTAATCTGAGTTTTGGCTAATCTGAGTTTTGGCTAATCTGAGTTTTGGCTAATCTGAGTTTTGTATCCAGGAGGATGGCATGCAGATTTCAATCGTTTCGCGACTCGAGTCACTCATTGTCGCCGATGTCATGGCTGGCGATGTTTGCTGTGTTTCTAGCAACGATACATTGGAAGAAGCTGCAAAACTCTTTATTCGCAAGGGTGTTTCCGCCGCGCCGGTGATCGATGAACAAGGGTTCTGTGTGGGGATCATCAGCGCGACGGATTTATTGCGCAACGACTGCGCGGCTCAGTCGAGTGAGTCGTTGTTGCTGCCTGTTGATCGCGAAGAGGAGATTCCTGATCCGTCTGGGTATCTCGAACATTTCGCAAAAACCGGGATCGAAGACGAATACGTCTGCCGGTTTATGACGCGCTGCATTCAAACGGTTTCCCAATTCGATGGAATTTTGCAGGCCGCGTATGTCATGGACGCTCAGCACATCCATCGGCTACCTGTCCTCGATAGCTTTGGCCATCCAATTGGCATCGTGAGCACGATGGATATCGTGTCCGCTCTACTGAATTCGATTGACGAAGCGAAGTCACGCGCGCTTTGATTCAGTCGCTTTGCTGTCGGCCTACCTGGCCGACTTTGCCGCCACTAGGAGTTCACACTTTGGACGGTGATCTCCACTCAATTCCCGACGAGCAGTTTTTGGGGCGAGCATTTCATCCAGGTCGATTTTGTCCGCCATTGCCACGAGTTTTTTGACCGCGCGTTGTTCCAGCTGTCGCACGCGTTCTTTGGAGACGCCAAGCGTATCGGCGAGGCTTTGGAAAGTCTTTACTTTGCGGTGAGAGCCGAGTGCATAACGACTGCGAATGATGAAACGCTCGCGTCGATCAAGCATATGCAGGAATTTTCCTAACTGTGTGCGAAGCGATTCCCATGTGTTCTCATTAATGTAAGAACTTGCCCGGTCGTCGACAGCGTCGAGGGCCCAGTCTTCCGAGTTCGTTGTGTAACGTGCGTTTTCCTTTTGGTCATCTGCGATATGGCGGTAGGTATTTAGCGAAATCGCGCGGTAGGCGTAAGTACTAAATCGGAAGCCCCGACTGTAGTCGAATTTGTTCGTGGCAGCCATCAGCGACACGATACCATCGCTGAGCAGGTCATCAAACGAGTGTCGTGGGTTTACGAACTTTTTCACGACGGAGATGACGAGTCGCATGTTGGCGCGAATGATGCGATCGCGGACTTTGGTCGACTTTTCGAGACAGTGCTCAATTTCTTCCAACAGCTCGGGCTCTGGAGACGCCCGATTGATCTGAACTCTCAGTGAGTTCGCGTAGTATTTCAGGTAATTCATACGACGGAATAAGGCATGTTCTTCGGTGGCAGTGAGCAGATCTGCCTCGCAAAGTCTGGCTAGGTGAGCTGGCAGGTCGGCAAGCAGTTTTAGAGTCGAGGGCGATTGCTCGGGATCGCACGGAGCGCCGACCATTTCGTCGGAGAAAAGGCCCGCAAACTCCTCGTTAGGGATGAAATCAATTTCAGAGTGCAACAAGCGATCAGCTCGGAGTTGATCTTGTCGACAGTTCAACGGGCGATTGATCGTTACGGCTATCATTGTCTCAGGCTCCATGTGTAAATTCGTCCAAAACATTCTTTTCAATCTATCGCCAGTATGGCTCGCTGGCAATGCATTAATTCGTCCAAAACATTCATTTATGTTAAGTGTTGCTTTCAATGCGTTTATGTGAATAGACTTACGTCGTTATGTATGGTTCGTGTTTTCCTCGTCGCGCTGGGGCGAATGCGGACATTAAATTGCCCATCTGCCCACGATTAGGACGCCCTCGCCCAACCGTCTCCCCCAATTGTTGGCGATAGAATCGCAAAAATCCCCGCACACAATGCGCCAATAATTCGCTGGAGAGGGGTCGAGAAAGCGCAATTGCTGAACATTCAACAAAGAGCTGCGAGGAAACAGCTAGTCAGCGCTAGCTACCATATCAACGGAACTCCCACCTCGTAAAAAGTCGGTAAGCGCCAACTGGCAATCGCAGTCAACTTGGCGACTTTTGCGAGTGGACTAAGAGAGTTTGCGTGTCGGCCCTTGAGAACGGGCAGAAGAATTAATTCTTGATGCTGTATTTGTCCAGCAAGCGGTAAAGTTTGCGGCGATCAATGCCTAGCAGTTGAGCAGTCCGCGATTTGTTCCCAGCTTCTCTGCGGAGGACTTCGAGGATCTTTGAGCGCTCGATTGAGGAGAGGTCATCTGAATCGGGAGCAACGCGACCTTCTTTGATATATTGGACGACTTCTCGGGGTAGTTCGCTAAGCTGGATTTGGTTTTGGTCGGCGAGAATCTTAGCTCGTTCGATCGTATTTATAAGCTGTCGGACGTTTCCCGGCCAGTCGTATTGTTCGATGGCCGCCATCGCGGCTTCATCAATCGACCAATCGTCGCCCAAGAAGTGTTCCACCAACAGCGGAATGTCACCGTGTCGTTTTCTCAGCGGAGGCAGCTCCAACGACATCACGTTGATTCGATAATACAAGTCTTCTCGAAAGTTTCCGGAATTGACTTCATCCAGCATGTTGCGATTGGTCGCAGCGAGCAACCGCACGTCAACTCGACGCTCTTTAATCGATCCAATTCGACGCATCGAGCCATCCTCGAGTACGCGTAACAACTTTGCTTGTAACCCACCTGGCAATTCACCAACTTCGTCAATAAAGAGCGTGCCACCGTCGGCAACTTCAAACAGACCGGGCTTAATCGCGACTGCGCCTGTGAAAGCACCTTTTTCGTGACCAAACAATTCGCTTTCCAACAGCGACTCCGGAAGTGCGGCGCAATTGATTACAACCATGGGCTTGTCCGCGCGGTCACTTGACTGGTGCAAAGCCTGAGCCACCAGTTCCTTACCCGTGCCGCTTTCACCCTGGATAAGAATTGACTTATTGCTTGGGCCCGCTCGCTCAATTAGCCGAAACACATCTCGCATCGCGGACGACTGGCCAACCATATTTGTCGCGGGCTGAGATCGCTTCAAAAGAGCCTTTAGCTGAGTGTTCTCTTTCTTTAAGCGATGTCGTTCGTGGGCTCGAACCACCAACGCTTCGAGGTCTTTAAGCGGGAATGGCTTGGTAAGAAAATCGAAGGCGCCCAATTTCATCGCCTGGACCGCCGTTTCGATCGTGCCTTTTCCCGAGAGCATCAGCACTTCACATTCCGGGTGTAGCTCTCGAAATTGCTCGAGCAACGCAATGCCGTTCATTCCAGGCATCACCATATCAAACACTGCTACGTCGAACGCGCATTGTTGGGCGAGCGACAAACCGTCTTCTCCGGTTGCGGCAGCCTTGACGTCGAATCCGCGACGGGTAAACCATTTCGTCATTGTGCTACGGAACTCGTCGTTGTCATCAACGACCAAGAGTTGTGTTTTATCCGCCATGTAGTTCTCAACTGATTAACCAGTGTTTACAAAACATTCCGTCCTATCAAAGGCAAACGGCATTCCATTGGCCAATGTTGTGCCGACAGTTCTAGGTTTCTTGGAGGACAAACTGTTTTAGCGCTTAT
>JBLHLE010000298.1:0-7628 GCA_047620805.1 Pirellulaceae bacterium | reverse complement strand
TTGCCAGCCGTTTCCCTAGGGCGTCTGCCTCATCCATCGAAGCGGTGCCGGCTGTAGCGAGTCGCTGCTTCCCATCGGGACTGAGAACTACTGCTTCCATGGCAACATCTTTTCCATCGGCTTTCGCCCAAGCGGCGATCGGTGCCAAGCAACCGCCGCGAAGCGCAGCCAACAAAGAACGCTCGGCTATCACGGCGGTATAAGATTCGGGATGCTTCAATTTTTGCACGGCGGAGATTGTTTTTTCATCATCGCTGCGAGTTTCAAGACCCAAGGCACCCTGTCCAATCGCGGGCAGCATGATGGCGGGATCGAACAAATTCAATGGACGGTCAGCCAGTCCAAGACGCTTGAGACCAGCGTGGGCCAGCACGATCGCGTCGAACTCCCCTTCGTCCAGTTTTCGCAAACGCGTATCGACGTTCCCTCGAATATCGAGCACTTCGAGGTCGTCGCGGTTGTAAAGAATCTGAGCGCGACGACGCATGCTTCCGGTGCCGATCTTCGCTCCGGAGGGAAGTTCGGCGAGCGAAACGCCCCCGGGACTTACTAGGGCGTCGGCCGTTGTCTCGCGTTGCGGAACCGCCGCCAAAATCAGGCCAGGTATTTTTTCTGTCGGCAAGTCCTTAAGACTGTGAACGGCGAGATCCACTTCGCCATTCAACAGTGCTCGCTGAATCTCTTTAGTAAACACGCCCTGACTTCCAATTGCGCCAATCGGACCCGTTTGCTGCGCGTCACCCTGAGTCGTTATGAGGATTACTTCGACCGTGTATCCCAATCGCTGAAGCTGGTCCGTCACCCAATCCGCTTGCCACTTGGCAAGCGCACTACCTCGAGTTCCCAAACGGATAGTCACATCCGATTCCATTTATCGCTCCGATTCTCGGTATGCGTTGACAACCCCAAATGGTGAATTCTAGTGGCCAACCCGTCCGCAATATTAACTGATTTGCAACCGCTGACGGTAACATGGCCGGGTGATTTGTTCCACTACCCCAAATGTTTTTTGTGCCAGGCCAAGCCAACTCTCAAAACTTCAAAAGCCACGATTTCCTTCACTTCGACACTCCGCTCACCTATACTAAGGGCGACCTCAGGCCGCGATTTCTCCGCGGTGCTTCAAGTTCCCTGCCCCGCAAAAAACTCCCTGAAACAAAAATGCGGCAAACGTAAACACCACAACGTAAACACCACAACGTAAACACCACAACGTAAACACCACAACGTAAACACCACAACGTAAACTCGGCGAATTGACTAGCCTCTTCCGACAGCAAACATATGCCTGCAACTCCATTTCAGAAGTCGCTCCGAAAACGACGCCAGCGAACAACTCGGTTTGAGACCCTTGAGAGACGGTACGTTCTCGACAGCACAGTCGTCTTCAACGAGCTGATGTATCACCCCCAAGACAATTCCACTGCGGGCGAGTGGATGGAAATTCACAACCAAATGTCGGTGGACATCGACCTCTCCGATTGGTCGGTAGAGGGAGGTGTGCGATTCGATTTCCCCGCCGCAACGATCATTCCCGGCGGCGGTTACTTGATCGTTGCCGCCGATCCCAGCCGACTGGCCAGTGAGGGAATCGCCGGAGTACTCGGCCCCTTTACCGGAAGCCTCTCTAATTCCGGGGAGCGTATCGAGCTACGAAACAACAGTGATCGCCTGATGGACGAATTGGACTTTCGCGATTCGGGACGGTGGCCGGTCGGTCCCGACGGTAGCGGCGCAACGCTCGCCAAGGCTATCGCTCTGGCCGCATCCCCCGACTCGCGAAATTGGAAATCCAGCAGTGGAATCGGCGGCACGCCAGGCCAGGTCAATTTCGCTACTCGCGACGAACTGAGCGAAGAGATCGAGCTGGTAAATTCAAACTCGTCAGTATCGATCCACATTCCGACGGATAATGGCTTACAGAATAATTGGACGGCAACCGATTTTGTCGAAGGCAACGTCGGTGAAACCTGGATCGCGGGTACGAATGGGGTCGGTTTCGACGACGGCACGGAACCGATTTCAGGTGAAGTATATCGCGACGCCGTGCTGTCTGACCAACCACTCGGCTACTGGCCTCTCGACGATACAGCCCAAGACCTTGCGGGCGGACATCACGGCACGGCCACAGCCGGAGTCAACTTCGGCTCCAGCAGTTTACTGCCGGCGGACCCTCAAGGAAGTTCCGTCCGAACAATTGGAAGCGAGCGGGTCACGGTTTCAGGTTTTGAAAAATTCCCCGCCGGCTCGGCAGGATTTTCTGTCGAATACTGGATCACAATTCAATCTACCCCAAGCACATTCCACAACATCGTTGGTGATGGCGAATCGGGTGGTGACTTCTACCTGATGAATTACCTGACGGACAGCCGGCGAATTCGTCCTCATTATTCATTCGCAAACTCTCCCGTCTCAACTGACAGTAATACTGTCCTGCAAGTCGGACAGGCCTATCATGTCGTGACGACATGGAATCAATCCAACGGCGAAGCCACGATTTATATCGACGGTGAACTCGACAAGTCAATTACCGTGTCCACCAACATCCCAAGCAATACCGACAACACTATCTTCATCGGTAAAGATAACCGCGAACCCGGCGGAGACTTCTTGCTCGACGAAGTAGCGATCTACAATTACGCGTTATCCGAAGAGCGAATTGTCGCCCACGCAATTGCCGGTGGCATCGACACCGACATTTCGTACACCCCGTTGATAAACACCGATATCGAACAGGCAATGCAAGACGCGAACAGTTCGGCGTACGTCCGAGCTTCCTTCAATTACCAGGGTGGATTCGACTTGCATTCGATGACGCTCAGCCTCAACTACGACGACGGATTCGTCGCCTATCTCAACGGCACTGAAGTTGCCCGACGCAATGCTCCCGCATCCGTCACTTTCAACTCAAACGCTAGTCAAGTTCAGCCAAAAACTCAGGCAATTGCAGCTGAAGCTTTCGACTTAACGGCATTCCTTGGAACGCTCACCGAAGGCACAAACGTACTGGCCATCCACGGCTTGAACATCGATTCATCCAACGGCGACTTCCTGTTACTCCCGGAACTCGATGTCATCGGCGTTCCCTCAACCGTATCCATTCCGGAACTGGCGTTCTCGGAAATCACGGCCACAACGGACGCCAACTTTTGGATCGAGATCCGCAACGATAGTACTGAACCAATCGAGGTCGACGGAAATATCATCTCAAGTCGAGGACAAGTTTCCGCGGACTATACTTTGCCTGCAATGATACTTGCAGGTGGCGACTATTTAGTGATCGACGAGAATCAACTCGGATTCCGGCCAGCAACAGGCGACAGACTGTTCTTCCTTGATGCGACAGGCGACCTCCTATTTGACGCGCGAGTCGCGGATAGCCGCCTGCGTGGCCGATCGCTCCAACACATGCAACAATCCCCTTCCCTCTGGCTTTATCCCGCCGCCGCGACACCAACGACCGACAATCAGTTCGCCTTCACAAATGACATCGTCATTAACGAGATAATGTACAACCCGCGAACTGGCGAGCCCGAATGGCTGGAACTGCTCAATAATGGCACCGCTCCGGTTGAACTCGCCAACTGGCAATTGCGCAACGCGGTCAGTTACACATTTCCTGCCGCCGCGTCCATTGGCTCAGGCGAGTACCTTGTCGTCACAAGCGATGTCGCGTCACTTTCCTTGGCTTATCCGAATATTGAAATTGCTGGCCCGTACACGGGACAACTGAACAACGACACCGATGTCATTGAACTGATCGACAGCAGCGGCAACCCAGCGGACATCGTTGAGTATTTCGATGCGGGCCGTTGGGCATACGAGGCCAACGGACACGGCTCCAGCCTGGAGCTAATACACGCAGACTCCGACAACGACGCCCCAGAGGTTTGGCGAGCAAGTGACACCAGCAACAACGCCCAATGGCAGGCCTACACCTATCGCGGCCTGGCGACCAACGGAACCAGCGAACCAACGCTCTACAACGAACTGCTGCTCGGTCTGCTCGCTGCCGGCGAAGTACTGATCGACGACATCCAAGTAGTTGAAGATCCGAATGGCGCTGCGCGTTCACTTATCCAGAACGGCGATTTCGAGTCGGACGGACTGGGCGCCGAGCCCGACCATTGGCGAGTCATTGGAAACCAGCACGGTGAAGTCATCGCCGACCCAACGCAAGTTGGCAATCAAGTCTTGCACCTTACCGCATCGGGATCGACCGAACACAAACACAACAACGCCGGAACTACTCTGAAAGCCGGTACCACGTTCGTCTCAATCAACCCCAACTTGGAATACGAGATTTCATTTCGCGCAAAGTGGTTGGCCGGGGGCAACAAACTGCATTCCCGCCTGTACTTCAATCGAGTGGCGAATATTTCTGAATTGGCACTGCCGACAAACGGCGGCACGCCTGGCTCCCAAAACTCCACCGCCGAAACTTCTGCCGGCGCTACATTCCGGAATCTACACCATTCTCCGATTTCACCTAACTCGAACCAAATCGTCACGGTGTCGGTCGCAGTCGAAAGTCCGAGCCCGTTAACCTCCGCCACGGTGAACTACTCTGTCGATGGAGGCCCGGCCCAGCTGGCCAGTATGACGGCCGTCGCCAACGTTTATTCCGCCGACATCCCGCCGCAAACCGCTGGCTCCACAGTGCAGTTTTTCGTTTCGACAGTCAACGCGGATGGTGTCTCCAACAACTATCCCGCTGCAGGTTTAGACAGTCGGGCACTATTCCGATTTGGTGCGGACTTAGAACACGACAAATTGCAGACGATTCAGATATTGACCACCTCGTCCGATCAAGCGACCTTGAGTCAGTGGACGAACTTGATGAGCAATGAGAGCGTCGGCGCCACGGTCGTTTACAATCAGGAAGTCTTCTACGATGTCGACTTGAGAGTGAAAGGAAGTCAACGCGGCCGCACGGACATTAACCGTCGCGGCTTTCGACTGGAGTTCTCTCCCGAGCAAAAATTCCGGGGAGTCCACAGCACGATCGGACTCGATCGATCCGGGGGCTGGCGTTTTGGACGCACTTTCGGGCAAGACGAAATCGCGATTCACCAATTCATCAATCGGGCCGGTTCCATCCCCTCGCTGCTGAACGATCTGGTCTTTCTCGATGCCCCCGGCGTTTCGACCGGTTCAGCTCAATTGCAGCTCGCGCGATTCGACGACCATTTCCTCGATGGCCAATTTCAGAATGGCAGCGCGGGCAGCTTGCACAACTATGAGTTGATCTATTTTCCGACGACGACGGTTGGCGACATCGAAGGCCTAAAAAACCCCAATCCCGACGGGGTGCTGGGCTTTCCGCTTCAAGACCTCGGCAATGACGTCGAAGCGTATCGCTGGCATTTCGAGAACCGCAACAACCGACTGGAGGATGATTACTCGGGCATCATCCGACTAAATGAGTTGTTCGGACTTACGGGCAACGCCTTTCTCGAACAAGCCAACGACGTACTCGATGTCGACCAATGGTTGCGAACTTTTGCGGCGACGGCGCTGGGCGGCGTTAACGATAGCTATTTCAACAACTCCAACCTTCACAACGCGCGTTTCTATACCCGCCCGGAAGACGGCAAAGTTCTCGTCTTCCCTTGGGACATGGACTTCGCCTTTCACATATCCGCCACCGCAGGAATTACCAATAGCCCCGATCTCAATCGACTTCTGGGGTCGCCACACAATTATCACATGTACCTCGGCCATCTCGACGACATCATGAACACGTCGTTCAATGCAACGTACATGCAGCACTGGACAGATCACTTCGAAGATTTGTTGAACCAGGGATTCCCGTCGATTCTCTCCTACATCCAAACGCGAGAATCGCACGTCCGCAGCACCATCAGTAATACAGTTTCACCTTTGGCCTTCAACGTCTCGACATTGGACCAAACCGTAGACACGAATGTCGTGACGCTGGACGGCGATGGCTGGGTCAATGTTCGCGAAATCCGCCTGCCGGGGAGTACACAGCCGCTCAATGTGAAATGGACCGCGCTCAACCGCTGGGAGGCCGATCTGTCGGTGCCCTTTGGAGAAACGGAATTTACTCTCGAGGCCTACGACTTTCGCGGCAATTTGATCGCGTCCGACATAGTGACGATTAGCAGCACGTCGACTGACAATCGAATCAATGATTCACTCCGCATCACCGAGGTGATGTACAACCCCTCCGATCCGACCGCAACGGAAACACTCGCCGGGTTCAATAACAATGACGACTTCGAGTTCATAGAACTACGCAACATCGGCTCCGCGATAATCAACCTCGCCGGTGTACAACTCGTCGATGCCGTCACGTACACTTTTGGAAACGTCACACTAAATCCGGGCGACTTCATTGTCGTCGCCGAAGACCTGGCAGCCTTCCAACAACGTTACGGAATCGCGATCAATGCCGTTGGGCAATGGAATGGTGGACTCAATAACACCAGCGATACCGTTACGCTACTCGATCCGCAAAGTGCGGTCATTCAACAATTCACGTATGCGGACAGCGGTAGTTGGCCATCCCGCGCCGATGGCCGCGGCAGTTCGTTGGAGGTGATCGACGCCAGTGGCGATGTTACGACGAGTGAAAACTGGCGTAGCAGTGTGGAATTCAACGGCACACCGGGAGCAGTGGGAATTGGAGACGCCGGAAGTGTTGTCATCAACGAAGTTCTTTCGCACACGGATTTCCCTCAAGTCGATGCCGTCGAACTCTTCAATCCGACAGTCGGGGACATCGAAATCGGCGGTTGGTATTTGAGCGACTCAGGCTCCGATTTCCTTAAATTCCGTATACCCGACAACACGACCATCCTGGCGGGCGAATACCTCATCTTCACAGAAGCGGATTTCAATCCGACGCCAAGCACACCTGCCGCCAATCACTTTGCCTTCAGTAGCGCCCACGGCGACACCGTTTGGCTGGTCGAAACGGATGACGACAATGAGATCCTGCACTTTATCGACAGCGCATCTTTCGCTGCTCAAGCCAATGGCGAATCGTGGGGCCGCTGGCCCAATGGCGAGGGGCGATTGTATCCGATGACCGCAGTCAGTTTACTGGCCGAAAACCCAGGGCCCCGCGTCGGCCCGATCGTTATCAGTGAAGTGCACTACAACCCAGTCGACCCCGACGGCATTGGTCCCATTACATCAGCTGCACTCGAATTTGTCGAAGTCTATAATCCGACCAATTCCGTGGTGACTTTGACCAACTGGGGAATTGCAGGCGGTGTGACATTTAGCTTTCCCGTCGCACAGTCGATTGCTGCGGGCGAGGCGATCGTCATCGTTTCATTCGATCCCACACTGCCGGAATCAGCGGCGCTGTTGAGTGAATTCAGCGCCAACTATTCACTGACCCCGCAAACAACGATAATCGGAGGCTATACCGGTCAACTGGAGAACGCCGGCGAAACGGTTCGTTTGACTCGTCCCGATCAGCCGCCGGTAGACGAACCGCTGTTCGTACCAGCGTTGCTCGAAGACGAAGTCCGTTACGACGACCAATCGCCATGGCCCGCAGCCGACGGAACAGGCGACTCACTGACTCGTAACGCGGCATTGACCTGGGGCAACGCATCGGTAAGTTGGTACGCGTCCGGCCCCACTCCCGG
>JBLHLE010000297.1:0-7636 GCA_047620805.1 Pirellulaceae bacterium | reverse complement strand
TTGCTGTACTCGAAGAAAATGTTCAGCATTATATCTCGAAAACGAAATCGTCACCAATGCCATGACCCAACATGTTTACGCCCGACTTGCGCTAAACCTGATCCGACTTGCGAGTCCCGAGTAGTTACACCAATGTGCTTACTTGTAACTGCCACGTTTAGTGTGGCAATTCCTGGCCATACTGCCCATATAGGAGTATAACGACTGCATGTGTTTGTGTACCGTATCGGCGGCATCTTGCCGCCGTACACTCTGGAAAAGACGGTGGCAAGATGCCGCCGATACTAAGCAAGTCGCAAGCCAATATTGTCGCAGGCTGACCGGACTAGTAAAGCAACCTAACGTAGCTTCAGCGAAATGATATAATCGACATCTACGATGGAGGCAATCGGGAATCAAAGCAATGTTGAGTCGACTTGACTATATTGCCACGATTGCTGGCGAAACTACTTCCGACCGGACGGGCCCAATTACGCTACACGCAAAATTGCCCATCAGATACTCAGAAGCACTCAACCGTATTTAGAACAACCCGCCGCTTTTGGACTCCGCTTTTGGACTCCGTTTTAACCTGCCCTGCGACGTGTCCAATCTAAAGAGGAGTCGCGATTTCCTCGGCGAGAAGACCAACCGTAGTTTTGGATCTGCTCAACGATCGCGTCCGCAACTTCCAGAGCGTTGCGTCCAGCTATGCCGGTCACCCGAGGCTGGTTGCCGGAGCGAACGGACTGAACGAAATCCAGCTGTTCTTCCAGGATCGCATTTGCTGGTTGTACTTCGATTTCTTCTTTAGGCAAAAATTCGGACCACAGATTGTCTTGTATGGCTGTCTTTCCGTCGGCCGACAGCGCGTTGACGTCGACTTGACCTTCGCGGAGCTGGTCGGACACTCCAGCGTAAACGACCGAGTGATTTCCGAAGTCCAAATAAACTTGTCCGTTTCGATCGTGAATTTGCAGAGTGCGTTCAGGCACAGGACTCACTCGGGAAGCGTTCAGTGTTGCCACAGCTCCGCAGCTAAATTGCAAACGGGCATGAGCAGTATCTTCGTGAGGTCCAAAGACAGTATTGCCGACGGCTTCTACGTGAGTTACTTCGCCAGCAACCAGGGAGAGAACGATGTCGATGTCGTGAATCATCAAGTCGAGTACGACGCCAATGTCGGTCGAACGGCAGGTATAGTTGCTGGAGCGGGTAGCTTGCAGATAACGAGGACTGTCGAGGCGATCGATGACGGAATTCAAAGCCGGATTGAATCGCTCCACATGACCGACCTGCAGGATCAAGTTATTGGCTTCGGCGAGTTGAATCAGACGCGTCGCCTCGACGACAGTCGCAGTGATCGGTTTTTCGATGAGCAGATGAATATTGTTTTGCAGCAGCGGCACGGCAACATCGTGATGCAAGACGGTTGGCGTGGCAATGATGGCTGCGTCGACGATGCCGATCAACGACTGCGGGTTCGCATAAATCGGAACATTGTGCGTTTCGGCGTGTCGCCGCTGCGCGGCGGGATCCGGATCGACAATCGCGACTAGGCTTACTCCTTCGACTGATTCGAGCAAGCGGGCATGAATGGAACCTAGACGGCCACCGCCGATAACGGCAATTTTCAAATTACTCACGCTGCTCTCCTTCGCTCGCGGGCGCGTCCGTGCTGACCCTCAGTTTGATTTTGGATGTACATCAAAAGATGATTGACTTGTGGTAGCAATCGCTCTTCAGCTCGCAGGATTTCACGAGCTTGATCGAGTCCTACCTTGGATCTGTAGATAAGTTTGTACGCCGAAGTGAGCGAGCCAATTACGTCCGCGTCCATTTCGCTTCGTTTCAACGCAACTACGTTGACGCAGCGTGGTCGCGCCGGTATTCCGTCGACAAGCATATAGGGTGGCACATCTTGCAGCACTCGACTTAGTCCGCTGACAAAGCTGTAGCTGCCGATGGTGGCGAAATGATGGACACCGATGCCACCCGACAGGGTCGCGTTATCGTGTATGTGAACGTGCCCACCTAACATCGTGTTATTGGCGATGATGACGTGGTCGGAGATTCGGCAATCGTGAGCGATATGGGCACCTGTCATCAGGTAACATTTATTTCCTATGGACGTGATCCCCGCCTCTTTTTCGCTGCCTCGGTTGATCGTAACCATTTCGCGAATCATATTGTGATCACCGATAACGACCCGAGTGTCGCTGCCGCGGTAACTCACATCCTGAGGCTCGCCACCGATAACGGCACCGGGAAAAATACGGTTGTATTCGCCGATCGTCGTCCGCCCCATCACCGTAACATTATTTTCCAGACGAGTCCCACGACCGATAATTGCGTGCGGTCCAATACAACAAAACGGACCAATACGTACATCCTCACCGATCTCGGCAGACGGATGAACGTCAGCATTACTGGCGATGTCAGTTGGCATTGTCTTCCCTTTGTGTGGCGGGAACAAATCCTCGGAGGGCTAATCCGGGCAAGATCTTTAGGCGGATCTGCGAATTGGGCACTCCATCCTGCCCTCCCCGCGAAGTGCTTTGGCTAACTCGGCATTCAAACGATGACCGCTGCGGAACGCAACGATCTTCCCGACCAAGTCACAACCGAGTAGCGCCAAATCCCCGATTACATCCAGGGTCTTATGGCGAACGCACTCGTCCTCGAAACGAAGTTCGTTATCGATTAAGCCTTCCTCATTAAAAACGAGCAAGTCTTGAGTTGTTACGCGACTGGCAATCCCCTGCTCGCGCAGCCAATTTGCTTCCGACTCTAAGAGGAATGTACGAGCCGATGCGAGTTTGGTTCGAAAGTTGTTGGGCGTGACGACCACATCGACCGCTTGTTTGCCAATCGCGGGTGAGACGGAATAATTTAGGCGATAACCCACCGTAAATGTGCCGTCCCGGGCGGGCGTGGCCTCGACCCAGTTATCGCCATCAGCGACCCGGCAAACATCTTCAATTCTCATAATCGATCGCGCCGCTTGCTGCCGTTCACGGCCAGCTGAATCAAGTGCTTCGACGAAAGCGAGACTCGAGCCATCACACCCTGGCATTTCCGCCTGGTCAACGCACACCTCGCAGTTATCGATTTGTAAGGCGAATAACGCCGCAAGTACGTGTTCCACCATTTCCACAGAATGACCATCAACAATCAAATTCGTGCGGCGAGGGACCTCGATGCGATTTTCGACGCGTGCGGGAATGCGAGGATTTCCGGCAAGATCCCGGCGGACGAAAACGATGCCGTGGTCGTCGGGGGCAGGCCGAAATCGCACGCATATGTCCTTGCCACTCCAATAACCATACCCTGCGACTTCTACATCTTTGCAAATTGTTTGTTGATTTCGATTCGGATCGTTCAAAGCGAATTCCTGTCTGGAGAAACCAAAAATCTAAGGCAACCAAAAACTAAAAAGCGTGCCGCCGGACATGCCGGCGCCACGCATTAGTTGTTCTGAAACCTGACTGCCGACTAGCGATTCACTCGAGGAATTGCGGGGCGGGCACCCACTGCTTGGGGAGCACTACCCTGCTTCAACCGTTGCAGGATCAGATCCGTAATGTTTAGGTTTCGTTGGTAGACGACGGCGCGGTTCACGCCTTGTCGAATGGATTCCAGATTTTGCTGGTCCATGTCGGTTTGGTTGAACCGAAGCACCAGCGAGAAGCCGTTGCGAACGCAGAAATCTTGTACGTGGTACTCGATTTCGCGATAGGCGTTGAAGTACGCCTTTGCTTCTCGCTCCATGAAGTCCTTACGCTTCAATGTCATCTTCACTTGAAGATCAGAGGTGCCCTGAGCCATTTGCTCTTCTACCCGTTTGTAATCCGGGCTACCCACTTCGAACTGGGCTAGAGTGTTTCGGATGGCGCGAAGTTTCTCTTGCGAGGTTTGGACCGTCGCTTCAAATTGAGTCACCTCAACCTTGATCTGGTCGATCGAAGCTTTGAATCGAGGGTGATCTTTGAAGATGTGAGGGATGTCGATTACAGCGACACGAGTTCCACTCACTTGGGCGGGTGGTTGTTGAGCAGTGACCTGGGTCGAGTAGGTCAAAATGAACAGACCTGCCACTAACATGGCAACAGCAATTGTCTTTTTCACGTTCAGCACTCCTTGCTGGTTTCCTGGCCGCGGGTGACCAATGGAACTTCCGTCCGTGAAAGTCCCGTTTTGAATTGGTGTGTGTATGTGTGTTAACCGTTATGCATCGTCTTGCTGATGCTGGAGCAAGTATTTTGCGCGAGCCAGCGTTACGAGTAAAGGCCAATTTTCGTCACACCAAATTCTTTGTCGGTATCTCGTTTCCCGTCGAGACACCACCCACGTTTACCGGGGAGGATCGAGTATTACATGCAGGGTAATCGTCTCTTTACCGCGGCGGACTTTAACCGGAACTTTTTCCCCAGCTTTGTGTTTCCGCAATGCGCTATCGAAATCCTCTAGGTTTCCTATCTTGCTCTCTGCTAGCTGAATAATGACATCGCCGGTCTTCATTCCAGCGCGCTCTGCCGGTCCGCCTTTGGTAACGTCCATCAACGCGTAGCCTTCGCCGGTCTGTGCGAAATCGGGGATGCTCCCAAAGTAAGGTCGATCGCCACCGCCGCCAGCGAATTCCTTCTGTTTAACTTCCTTGTACTCGGGACGCTTAGGCATGGCGATTATTTCGGTGACGATGTCACGCGTGAGATTGGCCACCTTGCGGAGTCCTTCTGCGTTGACGAGATCCCAGTCGTCGCTGGGTCGATGATAGTCGGAGTGAGTTCCCGTAAAAATGTGCATGACGGGAATTTTCTTTGAGTAAAATGAAGAGTGATCGCTGGGGCCAAAGCCACCGGATTTCTTAGTGATGATAAATTCGTAGGTTTTGTTGAGTCGGTCCGCGAGTGCATCAAATTCCGTGGCAGTGTCCAAACCTTGAATGATGAGTTTGTTGTCCTTGAGTCGACCGATCATATCCATGTTGATCATGGCAACGGTGTTATTTAGTGGAAACTTCGGGTGCTTCACGTAGTGTGCGCTTCCGATTAGGCCGCGTTCCTCTCCGGTAAAGGCGATGAAGACGACGCGGCGAGCGGGCGGTGTTTTTTGGCTGGCGATGGCGCGAGCCACATGCAGCAATCCGGCGGTACCGGAGGCGTTATCATCGGCGCCGTTATGAATCTCTCGAGTCCAGGGGGCGAGTGAGCCAGGGCCACCGCTACCGAGGTGGTCGTAGTGCGCTCCGACGACGACTGTCTCGTCTGCTAACGGGCCCTTACCTTCGATAACAGCAACGACGTTTTTGACGTCAACTTTGCGTCGAATGACATCGGACTGGATTGCCGCTTTCCATCCAAGTGCGACGCTTTGCGGCTTTAAGTCTTTATCAATTTCCTTTTCGATTTCGCTCAGCGTCTTGTCGGCTGCGGATTTAATGATTGATTCAAACGATTTGCGGGTCGCAAAGAAGACGGGAGTTTTGCGATCGCCACCGCCACCCGCACCGAGGAAGGGAACGAGCACGTCGTTGAGTTTTGATTCGTTGCCGACGAGTTCGGCAACGGATTTTTTGAGAGTTTCTATTTCCTCTTCCGCTTTTTTCTTGTCGGCAGCGTCGTTGAGCTTCTTTGTTGCTGCGACGATCCGCTCTTCTAGCTGCTGGCGTCGTTTGATGGCGGCAAGACGAGATTCCTCGAGACTGTGTTCGTCATTGAACATGATGACGGCGGCAGCCCCGTGCTCAAAGGCGTTAGCAACCTTCCGCGTGAAGTACGCGTGCTGTGAGGATTTCGTGCCGTTAAAGCTACTGTGCGGGTTTGCTTGCTGCGGCTCTTTCCGAATCATGACGACAATCTTGTCCTTAACGTCCATGTCAATGTAGTCGTCGTATTCAAGTTTCGGGGCGGATATCCCATAGCCTACGAAAACTAGTTCCGCCTCCAGTTTGCCGGATCCGCCGACGGCCAGCGTCGAGAAGTCTCGATCCAGCTTTAAGGAAGTCCGGTTTCCTTGTGCGTCGATTAGGTCAAGCGAATTGTTTTCTGTGGGGCCGCGTTCGGGAGTGGTGTCCATTTTGAACATTTGAAAGGGACCGCCGTCGAACAATTCTGTTTTCAGGCCCAATTCGCGAAACTCGCTCGCAATGTACTCCGCTGCCTTATTCAGCCCGTCGGTACCAATCCCGCGGCCTTGCAGGTCGTCGGAGGAAAGATACTTAATGTCGTCGAGTGGATCCTTTTCGACGCCAATGGCAGCTACTGGAATCAACGAAAAGATGGCCAAGCAGAAGAGACGGAAGTTTGGGGTGGGCATGATAAATTTCGCCAGCAGGAGGGAGTTGTCGCGTGCATGTGGTTAAGTAGTAACACAAATTGTTTTCTGTGCTGGTTGTGGCGTCAAGTAATCCTTGGAAAAACGCAGAATAAGGCTGTTTTAAGGAGAAATTGTCTGGCGCAGTAAAAAACTCGCAGAATCGGTTTTGACAAGATTCGAAACGATAGCTATTCTCTCGCCGCCCAGCTGAACCAGGAATTCACTTGAAGCAGAATTTGATTTGAACCGGAGTTTTGCTTGGCAAGCCCCAATTGCCGTTCGCCTAAATGTTGTGATTATTACACTCGTCGGTGAAAGGACGAGCATTTCCCCCACCCTAGCGTCATCCTTCGCACCCCATAATACGTATAGGAAGAGCCTCGATGATCCCTGCCCTCAGGAAACATCACGGAAGCATTTTGATCGTCGATCGCTGTTCGGAGTCGCGAGAAGTGCTCAAAACAGTGCTGGAGCGTAAAGGAGCTACGATTTACGAGGCTACGGATATCGGGCGAGGACTGGAAATGGCGAAGATGATTCGGCCCCAGGTGATCGTGCTCGACGCCGAAGAGGAGGCGGGCTGCGATTTCACTATCTGCGCAGAATATGAGGAGCAGGTTGACGGTGAGGCCAAGTTGGTTGTATTAGGTGGGTCAGTCCAGCTGACTTCTCAGTTATCTGCTGACCAAGTGGTTGCCAAACCCTATCATTACGGGCCGCTGGTACGTAAAATCATTACGTTGCTAGAACAAGAGTCGGTCGTATCGGAGCAACCCAGTGGCGTCTCTCTTCGTCATTCAAGGACGAGATCAAGGAAAGCGATTTGAGCTTGCGGAGTCCGCCTGCACTGTTGGGCGCGACGACGATAGCTCTATTCAGTTGCACGACACCGAAGTCTCCCGCCAGCACGCGGAATTTCGGCCGCTCGAAGACGGCTGCGAAGTCGTCGATCTCAACAGTTCCAACGGCACCTTCATCAATAGTCGACGCATCAAGCAGCAATCCCTGAAGACGGGCGACCGGATTCAGATGGGTCGCACGATGATGATCTTTACCAACACTACGTCTCCGTCGGTCATCGATCTATCTGGCGCGGTTGGCATTGTGGGTGAGGCGATAGAATCGCGGATCGTTAGCTCGCTAAGTCAGGTGGGAAGCGGAGTTTTCGGAATCGAGGGCGAAGCAGAAAGCCCATGGTTAGCTCGTGCGAAGAGCAATCTCCAAGTGATGTATCGGACAGCGCTCGCCGTCAGCCATACGCTCGACATCGACCAATTGCTACACCGCATCATGGAGTTGATATTCGAATGGGTCGAAACTGATCGCGGCTGCATTATGT